>JALYZB010000324.1 GCA_030945945.1 Actinomycetota bacterium
GTTCTGGCCGGCGCCGTCGCCGGGTGCGCGTTGGCAGGGTGCGGCGGGGCCGGGGCGGCGAGCAGCACCGTGGCCGCGAGCCACAGCAGCCACGCGACCTCGCGCAGCCCCTCGAGCACCGCGACGACCACGCGGGCCCGACCCACGCCGCTCGGATCACCGAGCCTGACCCGTGAGGCGACGAGCACAGCCCCGACGAACTTCGTCCCCGCGGTCACCTGGCGCGGGCAGACCGCGGTATACGTCGCCCGTCGCCCGAACCTCGCGCTGATCTCGCTGAACCAGAAGCTCGTCGGCCTGCACCTGCACTCGGGGACGGTGGACGCGGGAGCCACCGGCTACCGGTTCGGCCCCGCGATCCTCGGCTCCGAGCGCGCGCGGGTCGTGGCCGGGTTTAACGGCGGCTTCAAGCTCGACACCCATTCCGGGGGCTTCTACTCGGCCGGCCGCACCGCCGCGGCGCTGTCGACCGGGCTGGGCTCGATCGTCACCTACACGGACGGCAGCACCGATATCGGCGCCTGGCACGAGGGTGTGCCCGCCGCGGGTCACACCGTCTACTCCGTTCGCCAGAACCTGCGCCTGCTCGTTTCCGGCGGCCGCATCGCATCCAACGTGAGCTGCGTGATCTGCTGGGGGCCGACGCTCGGCGGCACCGCGACGCCGGCCCGTGGAGGGCTCGGGATCACCGCCGCCGGGAATCTCATCTGGGCCGGCGGCGAGCAGCTGTCGGTGCTTGGGCTGGCGCAGGCGCTGCGCTCCGCGCGCGTCGTGCGAGCGGTCGAGCTCGACATCAACCCCGAATGGGTCGCCGGCTACCTGTACGGCCACCGGGGCGGACGCGGCGCGCCGGCCGCGGTGGCGCTGGTCCCCGGCCAGCCGGGCGTCCCGGGCCAGTTCCTGACTCCCGACAGCCGCGACTTCTTCAGCGTCGTTGCGCGCTGAGCGGGCTGGGCCGGCGCTGACCGGTCGGCTCAGCGGTGGTGGTGGGCGATTAGCGACAGGTGAGCGGTCCAGATCGAGAAATCCGGGATCAGCGCGATCGCGAGCACCAGGCCCCCGACGATCGCCCCGATCAGCGCGATCGCCCGCCCGATGCCGCCGGTCTGACCGCCACGAGGCGAGCCGCGGTCCAGTGACGCGGCGCGCAGCGCGGCCGGCAGTCCGAGCAGATGACCGAGGACGTGCAGCGCGGTCGCGCCGACCCAGACAAAGAACGAGACCTTGTGGATGAGCAGGACAGGGTCGCGGTGGGCCGGCCCGTCGTACATCAGCACCACACCGCTGACGAACACGACCACCGTGCTGAGGATGACCAGGGGAGCGAGCAGGCGCAGCCAGGTCTCGGGCGTGCCCCGCCGCCGGTAGGGCGGGCTGTGCGTGTAGTACCGGCTGAAGCGATAGCCGGTGCTGGCCATCTTCAGCGCGACCGGGCCAATCAGCAGCAGCCCGAGAAAGAAGTGCAGCCAGGTCAGCTGGCCGATGAGCAGGATCGTGATCCCGAGTGCCGCCAGGAGCACGATCAGGACGACGCCGGTTGCCGCGGTCAGCTGCTCGTTGCCGTCCGGCCCGCCGCCCAAGCCGGCCTCGGCCCGCCTGTGACCTTCCTCCGAGACGCGGCCAGACACATACGGAGTGGACATGCGCCTGATTCTTGCGCCCTGGGCTAACCCGCTCGTCGGGGATCGATGAGAAGATTCATGCTCGTGTCCGGTCACGCACGTGGGAGACCAGGCGCGTGACCGCGGTGGCGATCGTTCCGCGCGGGCCGTCGGCGGTCAGCCGCCCGTCGGCGCCGACCTGATCGCGGGTGACCGGAGCGCGGAGACAGGCATCGGCGACCACGTCGGCGCCGGCGTAGCCGAGCACCTTGTGCAGCGATGCGTGGGCGTCCGCGGCGCCGCGGGGGGCCGCGGGTCCGGCGGCGTTGAGCCACGCGATCGGCTTCTCGTAGGTGCCGGCGTCTCCGATGGTCCACTCGAGCATGTTCTTCAGCGCGGCGGGCAGCGCGCCCGCGTACTCCGGGGTGCTGATCAGCAGCGCATCGGCCGCGGCGACGGCCGCTCGCATTGCCATGACCGCCGGGTGGGGCGTGGCGTCCTCGCGGTCGTCGTCGGGATTGAACAGCGGCAGGGCGAGCAGGCCCGTGAACAGCTCCGCGGTGACTCCGTCGGGTGCCAGCTCGGCCGCCGTACGCAGGACGGCGGTGTTCGTCGAGCCGTCACGGCCGCTACCCGAGATCATCAGGATGCGCACCGCAGGTTCGGTCATCGGGCGGGGAGCCCTCGCGCGTGCCGGGCGATCCGCGCCCAGGCGTCGCCCTCGGAGTCCAGCCGGCCGGCCGCGGTCCTGACCGTCCACCGGTCCGGGCGCAGGCGCGGATCGGACAGCTCATCCCAGGCGATCGGCATGGCCACCGGCGCCCGCGGCCGGGCCCGGACCCCGTAGGGGGCCACGACGTGCTGGGCGTAGGCAATCCGGTTGACGTCGATGTAGATCCGCCGGCCGCGCTCGGACCGGTGCCATTCGAGGGTCAGTCGGTCCGGGGCGTCGGCCACCATCCCCTCGGCCAGCGCACGAGCGAAGCGGTGAACGGCGGTGAACTCGGCCTCGGCGCGCAGTGGCGCCACGACGTGCACGCCGCGTGAGCCGGTGACCATCGCGAAGGTGGCCAGGCCGGCGCTGCGCAGGCGCTCGCCGGCCTCGCGCGCGGCGGCGCGCACATCCGCGAAGCGCACCCCGGGCGAGGGGTCCAGGTCGATGATCAGGCGATCGGGGCGCAGCAGGTCAGGGACCCGGGCCAGCCAGACGTGCGGCGTGATGACGTTCTGGCCCGCGAGGTAGACGAGCGTGGCCGGGTCGTTGGCGAGCACCTGGACGAGCGAGCCGCCCCGCTTGGGGACCTCGGTGGTCAGGATCCACTCCGGGAAGTGACGCGGGACGGACTTCATGAAGAATCCCTTGCCGGTGATCCCCTGGGGAAAGGACTCGAGCGCCAGAGGACGGTCGCGGACATGGGGCAGCATCGCCTCGCTGACCCGGGCATAGTGCCGGGCGAGCGTCAGTTTGGTCATCGCCGGGGCGCTGAACAGGTGCTTGTCAGGATGGCTGATGGCGATTGCGTGCCGGCCCACTCGCACGATGTCCTCGGGGCCGCTCACCGAAATGGCCACTGATGGCTCGGTGCCGCGAGACCAACGGGGGAAGACGGCGGACCTGCCGAGCGCCGATCGTGCGGGTGCGCCCCCGGGCCCCCATCAAGGTCCTTCTCGCCGACGGTCATCCCCGGATCATCGCAAGGATCCGGCTCGAGCCAGCCGCGCGCCCAGCCGTCCGTGGCGCCGTCCGGTGTCAGCGGTCCGGACCGCCCGCGCGACGACCTCGCGGGTCCCGACGATCACCGTCGCTACCCGTGACCGGGTGACCGCGGTGTAGAGCATCTCGCGACGCAGGAAGAAGGCCCCGGCGGCGGGATGCGCGACGATCACCGCGACCGGCAGCTCGATTCCCTGGCCGCGGTGCACCGAGCAGGCGTAGGCCAGGCGCAGCCGGTCGGCATCCTCGGTCGGGAGTCGGAAGACCGCCTCGTCGGCACCGACGATCAGCGCCGCGTCATCGCCGCCGTCTTCCGACGCCTCGTCCAGCAGCCGCAACAGCGTGCCGTTCATCAGCCCGAGCTCGTGCAGGTTGCGCCCGGTCATCATCAGCTTGTCGCCGAGCCGCAGCCGACCGCCGCGCACCGGTTGACCGCCGGGGTTCAGCGCCTCGCGGAGGGCCAGGTTGATCGCGTCGATACCGAGCTCGCCGCGGTACACGGGCGCGAACACCTGGATGTCCCGCACCGGGTCCACGCCGTAGTGGCCCGGCAGGCGCTCGGCGACGAGCGAGACGATCTCGGCCAGGGCGTCTCGCGCCGGCCGGCGCTCGATCATGAACAGGTCGCGCCGCATCCCCTCGCCGGCGGCGAACTCGGGCATTTCTCCGCGGCGGATCGCGTGCGCACCCTGCACGATCATGCTTCCGGCCGCCTGACGGAAGATGTGGGTCAGCCGGGTGGCCGGCACCAGCGCGCTGGCCACCAGCTCGGCGAAGGGCTTGCCCGCTCCCACCGGGGCGAGCTGATCGGCATCGCCGACCAGGACCACGTGCGTCTCGCCGCCGACCGCACGCAGCAGCGTGACGAGCAGCTCGAGGTTGGCCATCGAGGTCTCGTCGATGATCAGCAGGTCACAGCCCAGTGGGTCATGCTCGTCCTTGGTGGGCCCCTCGCCCGGGATCCAGCCGAGCGCCGAGTGGACCGTCCGCGCCCTCACGCCGCTGGCCTCGGTCATCCGCACCGCCGCGCGGCCTGTCGGAGCCAGCAGCATCACCCGGGCGCCGCGTTCGGTGGCTGCCGTCGCGATTGAGCGGATCGATGCCGTCTTGCCCGTCCCCGGGCCTCCGGTGATCACCGACAGGCGGTGGGCGAAGGCCGCGTGCAGAGCGGCGCCCTGCTCGGCGGTGAGGTCGCCCGGCGGAGTTCCGGTGGCCGGCGGGCTCTCCGGGATCCCGGCGGCCGGCCGGCCGCGCGTCAGATCTCGGTCCCGGGTCATCCGCTCGGCGGGCGATGCGGCGACGAGCTCGGCGACCTGCGCGGCCAGCTCGGCCTCCAGGGCGGCGGTCACGGCGCGGTAGATCCAGTCGTCCTCCCGCACGCAGGCGCCGGCGCGCACGAGCTCGCCGAGGATCGCGGCGTCCGGGGCGGTGCCGAGCAGCGCCTCGGCCTGTGCGACCGCGTCGTCGGTCGGCAGGCATGTGCTGCCGCTGCGCTCGGCTTCGGAGAGGACGTGGAGGATCGCCGCCCGTTCACGCGCGCCGTCCCCAGCCGCGGTTCCCGTGGCCAGCGCGATCCGGTCGGCGATCGCAAAGCCGACGCCGAACAGGCTGGTCAGCTCATAGGGGTCGGCGGCGATGCGCTCGTGGGCGGGGTCGCCGTGGTGGTCGTGGATCCGCCCCGCGAGGTAGGCCAGGCCGTGGGGCGCCAGCAGCAGGTGCAGGCGGCGGGTGACCCGCAGCGTCTGCCACGAGGCGGCTGCCTCCCGCGCGCGGGTGCCGCTCAGGCCGGCCACGGCGAACGCGCCGGCCGGATCGCGGTCGATCGCGTCCAGAACCTCGGCGGGCCCGTACCGGCTGACCAGGTTTGCGGCGCGCTTGGCCCCGACGTGCTTGACGCGCTTGAGGTAGGCGGCCAGCGCCTGCGGATCGTCAGGCGGCAGCGGCCGCGCCTGAGCGACCTTGACCTGAGGGCCGTAGCGGCTGTCCTGCACCCAGGTGCCGCTGACCTGCACCCGCTCGCGCTCCTCGAGATGGACGAGCGGCCCGACGAGCGCGACCGGCGTCCCGTCGGCCTGAGCGGCGTCGAGTACCGCCCAGCCGCTCTCGGGGTTCGCGTAGCGCACGAAGCGGACCGTCACCTCGGCCTCGAAGCTGGAGTCCATCGTTGCCGTCACGTTAGACGCGCGCGCGCCGCCGATCCGAAGATCGTTGCCTGGCCGTCACACCTCGGGACGGTAAGCGATCATCCCTCCGTGCTCGCCCATCTGCTCGCCCCGGTCAACCTCCGCGCTGCCGACGCGCTCGGCCTGCCGCGCCGGCTGCCGACCGCCACGGGGGTCGCCCTGACCTTCGACGACGGACCGCACCCGGAGGGCACGCCGGCGGTGCTCGAGGTGCTGGCGCGGGCCGGGGCACCGGCGACCTTCTTCGTGATCGGCGAGCAGGTGCGGCGCCGGCCGGGCCTGGTGGCCGAGATCGCGGCGGCCGGACACGGGGTCGGACTGCACGGCTTCCAGCATCGCCTGCAGGCCCGGCTGCCGCCCGCGGTGGTGCGCGATGACGTGCGCCGGGGAGTGGCGGCGATCGAGGACGCGATCGGGGCCACGCCGGGCCTGCATCGGCCGCCGTTGGGCAGCTACAGCCCTGCGGGGCTGAGCGCGGTGCGAGCCGCCGGAATGCGGCCGCTGCTGTGGTCGCGGTGGGGCAAGGACTGGCGGCGCCGGACGACCCCGCGCCGGATCGCGGGCCGCGTGCTGGCCGGGGTGCTCCCCGGGGACGTGATCCTGTTGCACGACGCCGACTTCTACAGCGCCCGTGACTCACACCGCAGGACGGCGGCGGCGCTGGCGCCTATCCTCAGAGAGCTGGACCGGCGTAAAGTCGGTACCGTCCTCGCCGTCTGAGACGCTTGCCACCGCGCTCGCGTCTCTGGCACGATGGCACTCAGCGGGGTTCGACACGCCTGGCCGGCGATAGCAGCGCGTCGCAGCCCGCCCGCCCGCGCACACTTCACATGACCTCCGCATCCGCCTCCCCCCAGAGCGTCCCCGACTACACGCGTTTCGCGATCGGGTTCGATCAGCGCGACCGCGCGCGCCTGCACAGCCTGATCGACGACGTGCTCGACTCCAACCGCTGGTCGGAGGCCGACATGAACGGCCGCTTCGAGACCGCCTGGGAGGCCTGGAACGAGCTGCCCGCGGTGGCGATGTCGAGCTGGGCCGGGGGCGCGATGGCCGCCCTGCACTTTGCCGAGGTCGGCACCGGGGACACCGTGCTGTGCCCGTCGAACACCTTCATGGCCACCCCGCTGGCGGCGATCCGCGCCGGCGCCGAGGTCCGCTTCGTGGACTGCAACCGCGAGGACCTCTGCATGTCCTTTGCGGACTTCGAGCGGGCCGCCGAACAGCACAAGCCCAAGGCGGCCATGCTCGTCCACATCGGCGGCCACATCGCGTTCGATTCCGACCGCATCGCCGCCTACTGCCGCGCGAACGGCATCTTCCTGATCGAGGACTGCGCGCACGCGCACGGCGCGAGCTTTCACGGCACCAAGCCGGGCGCCTGGGGCGATGCCGGGATCTACTCGCTGTACGCGACCAAGACGATCTCGACCGGAGAGGGCGGCGTGCTCGTCTCGCGCCGGCCCGAGGTGATCGAGCACGCACGGGCGTTTCGCAACTACGGCAAGCCGACCTATGAGGTGGCTGGCCTGAATTACCGGATGAGCGAGTTCACCGCCGCGCTCGGCCTCGTGCAGATCGAGCGCATGCCCGAAATCGTCAGCTGGAAGAACGACGTCGCTCGGGCCGAACTCGACCCCCAGTTCGCGAGCCGGCTGCAGCTGCCCGAGGGGATGACCTCCGGCCTGTACAAGTACGTCGTCTTTGACTGGCTGGAGAAGTCCACCGGCCGTGTCTACGACGAGCCGTGCCACCGGATCATGGGTCACGGCGACGAGCTGCCCAACTCCGACTGGGTCGCGCGAAACCATTCCTGCGTTCCGCTGTATTACCGTCCGGTGAGCTGAGCAGATGCGCGTCCTCGTCACAGGTGGCTCGGGGTTCATCGGCTCGCACGTGGTCGACAAGCTGCGTGAGCGCGGCCACGAACCCGTCATCTATGACCTGCGGCCCTCGCCCTGGCACCTCGGGCCCGACGGGACCGGGTCCACGGTCGACACCGTGCTGGGCTCGATCACCGACCGCGAGGCGCTCGAGCGCGCGCTGCACAGCTGCGACGCCGTCGCCCACCTCGCGGCCGTGGCCGACGTCAACGACGTGCACGCCTCGCCCGAGGATGCTGAGCGCGTCAACGCCCGCGGGACCGTCGCGGTGCTCGAGGCCGCCCGGCGAGCCGGGGTCAAGCGGATCGTGTACGCGTCGACGATCTGGGTCTACTCCGACTGCGAGCCCGAGGAGGTCAACGAGGAGACGCTGCTGCCGCCTCCCAGCCACCTCTACACCAGCACCAAGCTGGCCGGCGAGCTGTACTGCAAGGCCTACCAGGAGCTCTACGGGATCGACTACACGATCCTGCGCTTCGGAATCCCCTATGGCCCCCGCGCCCGCGAGGCCGCCGTGGTCCCCGCGTTCGTCAACAAGGCGCTGGCCGGGCAGCCGCTGACGCTGGCCGGCGACGGCAGTCAGTCGCGCAAGTTCGTCTACGTCGAGGATCTCGCCGACGGCGTCGCCAGCGGCCTGGACGAGATCGCCGTCAACCGGGTCTACAACCTGGCCAGTGACGAGACGGTGACGATCAAGCAGATCGCCGAGACGATCAAGGACCTGATGGGCGACGTGGAGATCGTCCACACGCCCGCCCGTCCCGGTGACTTCGGCGGCAAGATCGTCTCCAGTGACCGGGCCGAGTCCGAGCTGGGCTGGACGGCCAAGACGCCGTTCGCCGAGGGCGTGCGCCGCTACATCGCCTGGCGCCACGAGCAGGCGCAGGTCAGGGCCCAAGGGGTGCAGGCGGCGGTCATCCCGGCCGGCGAGCCCGACGCTGAGGCCAAGCCGCGCGAGGTGCTGATCATCTCCGCCGACATCGGCGAGGGCCACGATCTTCCCGCGCGCGCGATCGCGCGGGAGTTCGCCGACGAGGATCCCGATGCCCATATCTCGGTCGTCAACGGTCTGCCGGCAATGGGTCCGATCCTCACCAAGGTGCTGCGTGAGAACTCGATGTTCATGTTCCAGTACCTGCCGTGGCTGTTTGACCTGCAGTACTGGCTGTTCATGTACTTCGCTCCCACCCGCTGGCTGTCACGCAGGCTGCTGACCCTCTTCGGCGGCCGTGGGCTGATGCGCCTGATCAAGGCCCACGATCCCGACCAGATCGTCTCGACGTACCCGGGGGTGACCGCGGTGCTCGGCGAGCTGAGACGCAACGGCCGGCTCAGGGTGCCCTGTTACTCCTCGATCACGGATCTCGCCGGTCTGCAGTTCTGGGCGCACCCGGGGATTGACCTGCACTTCATCACCCATCCGGAGTCCGCGGAGGAGGTCGAGGCGATCGCCGGTCCGGGCAGCGTCCGCTGGGCCAAGCCGCCGACCTCGCCGGCCTTCTTGGCCGCCCGCTCGCGGGCTGACGCGCGGCGCGCGCTCGCGCTGCCCGCCGAGGGCCGCGTGATCGCCG
>JALYZB010000325.1 GCA_030945945.1 Actinomycetota bacterium
TTGCAGGTCCATCTGTTCGCGGCGTTGGCTGAGTTCGAGCGCTCAGTTGGCCAAGAGCGCACCCGCGCCGGTCTGGAAGCCGCGCGGGCGCGCGGCAGGATCGGTGGCCGGCCCGTCGTGGTGACGAACCGCAACCTGAAGGCCGCCCTCGCGATGCGCGCCGGTGGGGACCTGACCATGGCTCAGATCGCCGAAGAGCTTGGCGTCAGCCCGGCGAGCCTGTACCGGCGACTAGCCCGGCATCGCCAAGAGGCCGGACTCATCGAGACTGCGTCGAACTAGCACACCGGTCACGTCCTCGCTGCTAGTCCCGCAGGAAGCAGAAGCGTGGCGACCGGAGTCACGGAGTCTTCGACAGTTCTAGGTTTTCGTGGAAGCAGTCACCTCGGCGCCCTGGATTTGGCGCGAGGAGCAGGGCGGAGTTCTGGTTCGGTTCTGGACCTGCTTTCACTGCGCGGCGCATCTTCGCGTCTCGCGCGGCGCCTCCGGGAGGCGGTTGAGAGCGGCGCCTCGGCGAGATGCCGCAGGGGCGGCTTTCCGCTAGCGCCATCTCGGGGCTGTCCTCGTCCTCGGTTCCGACGTTGAGCGGCGTGCGGATCGAGGGCGGCTGCACTGGCGGTCGATCGACGGCGGGTCTGGTTCCTTGGCGTTGGTGCCTGACGGCGTAGGCTGCCGGGCTATGAAATCTGATCCCGACGCCTCGTCTGGGGATCTGGCTGGAAATCAGCGGTCGGGTGTCTCTCCGGACGTCGTACGCAGCTACCGCTACCAGCTGACGCCGGGCGATGATGTGATCGACACCGCCACTTGGGCGGGCTCGGTCCCGCAAGTCAACGGGATCGCCCCACGGGTTCGGGTCGGACGCAGCCGATGGTTCAACCTGCTGTGGCTGTTGCCGATCGGCTTCCTTTTGCTGATCGTCTTGGTGGCCGTCGCCAAGGGTCTGCGCGGTGACGCGTTCATGCAGCGCTTCATCGGGCGCTACCCGGGGACTGACGTGGCGTCGCCGCCGGCGGGGACGGTCGGGTTTCCAGCCTGGGTGGACCTGCAGCACTTCTTCAACCTGTTTTTCATGATCTTCATCATCCGCGCCGGCGTGCAGATCCTGTCGGATCATCCGCGGCTGTACTGGACCCGGCACTCCACGCCGGGCCGAGACTGGTTTCGAATCCAAAGGCCCGTTCCGGATGATCCCTTGTGGACCGCCAAGCAGGATTCGATCAGCCTGCCCGGCCAGGTGGGGCTGCCGGGCCTTCGACACTCGATCGGGCTGGCCCGCTGGTGGCATCTGGGCATCGACGCGTTGTGGCTGCTCAACGGCGTGGTGTTCTACGTGCTGCTGTTCTCCAGCGGCCGGTGGCAGCGGTTGGTGCCGACCAGCTGGGACGTGTTTCCCAACGCGCTGTCGACGCTGGTGCAGTACCTGTCTTTGAACTGGCCGGCTGAGCACGGATGGGTGGCTTACAACGGGCTGCAGCTGATCGCGTATTTCATCACCGTCTTTATCGCTGCCCCGCTGGCCCTGATCACCGGCCTCGGAATGTCACCCGCGCTCTCGACCCGTTTCAAACGGGTCAGCAAGGTCTTCAGCATTCAGAAAGCCCGCTCCCTGCACTTTCTCGTGCTGGTCTGGTTTCTGATCTTCATCGTGCTCCACGTAACCTTCGTGTTCACCACCGGGCTGCTGGTCAACCTCAACCACATCTACGCGGGTCGGACCGACGCCAGCTGGATCGGGTTCGCAGGCTTTTCTGCCTCGATGGTCGTCGTGATCGCTGGGTGGGTCGCTGCGACGCCGTTCACGATTCGTCACCCCCGCGTCGTGCAGCGCGTCGGCCAGGCGATCGTCGGACCGCTGCAGCACCTGTTTGAGCATGTCGACCCCAAACCTGGCGAGTACAGCGAGAGCGACATCTCGCCGTATTTCTGGCACAACGGGCAATACCCGGACTCCGACGAGTACAAGGCGCTGTTTGACGGCGACTTCGCCGACTACCGGCTGCGGATCAACGGGCTGGTCGCCAACCCCGTCGAGCTCGACCTCGCGCAACTGAGGGGGCTTCCGCACCACGAGCAGATCACCCAACATTTCTGTATCCAGGGCTGGTCAGGCATCGCCAAATGGGGCGGGGTCTCGATGCAGACCCTCGTTGACCTCGTCGAGCCGCTTCCCGAGGCGAAGTGGGTTGTGTTCTACTCCCTCGGGGAAGGCGCCGACAAGGGCGTCTACTACGACGCGCACCCGATCGAGCACATGAGCCACCACCTCACGATGCTCGCCTACGACATGAACGACCAGGCCCTGCCCTTCGGGCACGGCGCACCTCTGAGGCTGCGCAACGAGATCGAGCTCGGGTTCAAGCAGGTCAAGTGGATCAAAGGAATCGAGTTCGTCGCCCACTACTCCGAGATCGGCGGCGGCTACGGCGGATACAACCAAGACCACGAATTCTTCGGCTACCGACAATCGATCTGAGGGAGGACCCTTGAACAGCTGGACGATCACGAACCTCGATCTCAAGCCCCACTCGCCAGAGATCCTCGCCTCCACCGACGAGGCGCGGGCGATCGCCCTGATGATCCCGGCAGGCGAAAGCTTCGACGATCACCAGGTGCACGAAAGCGCGTGGGTCACCGTAATCGACGGCGAGGTCGAGATCACCGCGAGCGATGGCCAGAGCGTGACGGGCAGTTCAGGTCTTGTGGTCGCTTTCGCCCCCAACGAACGTCACGCCGTGCACGCCCGCTCTGACGCACGCCTCCTGCTGCTGCTCACGCCATGGCCGGGGGTCGATCATCCCGGAGCGATGACCCTGGAGCAGAAGGCGAACGCCCGCCACGACGCCGCCCAACACCGAGCGAATGCCTGACGCAAAGACGAGGCACCGGACCTTGTCCGAAGGTCGCATCTCCACTTCGGCGCATCGCCGTGATGCACGCCACCGGCAACGATCACGACGCAGTGCGGCTGCGCACCCTGATCATCGTTCCTCTGGCGCGCCGGGGCTGCGCATCAGTGAAGCCCTCGCGCTCAACGAGAGCGATCTTGACCTGCAGCGCGGCGCGATCCTCGTCCGCCGCGGGAAAGGTGGCAAGCGCCGCGAGGTCGGAATGGACCGGTGGGCCTGGGAGCAGCTGGACCCATGGCTGCGGCTGCGCGCCACGCTCCCGTTCGGCGCTCTGTTCTGCGTGCTGCGCGGTCCGACTGCCGGCCGCTCGTGGGCACCCGCCGGCGTCCGATCGCAGCTAAACCATGCCGCCGCCAGCGCCGGCGTGCGACGCCGGTTCGCGCCTCACCAGCTCAGACACGCCCACGCGCTAGAGATGTCGCGCGAAGGTGTGCCGCTGCTGATCATCCAGCGCCAGCTCGGGCACGCCGACCTTGCCATCACCTCGGTCTACCTGCGCGGGATCGATAACA
>JALYZB010000333.1 GCA_030945945.1 Actinomycetota bacterium
CGCTCGCGACTGCGCAACGACAGCCGCGTCTCTACATCACTTACTGTCCAGCCACCTACACACTGTTGCGAGGACCGGTTGAGTCCGGGCAATTTACGTCCTGGGCGTTTAGTCAGAACGTGCGCACCGCCGGCCTGGCGCCGTCGATGGGAGCAGTCGGCTCGCCCTATGACAACGCGATGGTCGAAGCGTTCTGGGGCCGGATGCAGGTCGAGCTGCTCAACCGCCGTCGATGGAAAACCCGGATCGAGCTCGCCTCAGCAATCCACGACTACATCGAGCTGTTTCACAACACCCGCCGCCGGCACTCTGCGCTCGCGATGCTCACCCCGATCGAACCCGAAGCCCAGTTCGCTCACAGCCAGGCATGAACGCTTGCTCGCTAAGACCGCGCCGGACCGTGCGGATCAGCAGACGCCGACGGCTGGTCTCTCCGAGGCCCGGTTTGAGATCAATCGCGAACAAAGAGAACATCATCAACAACACCAACAGCACCGGCGGACTCCAGCAACCCAACTTCACCGAAACGGGGGCAGATCAAAGCCTCCGTGAAAACCGGCCTGGCTCACACCGTCGGCTGGTGGTGCGGGGTTCTACGGAGATTGTGTGGTGTTTGTCCTGATGGCGGGCGGCGAGCGGGGTGGTTGTCTGTGGGTTGCAAGGCTGCGTACCCGTTCCGAGCCCTAACGTCAGAATCGAGTTGACTATGTCTATCGTCTCCATCCAACCGACGGATGCTTCTGTTCCTGAGTACCTTGAGGATCACGATCGTGATGGCGGGAGCAGGGTTCCGGGGACCGGCGTGTTGGCGTTCGCGCGGATGGCCGGTTCCTCGATCGCGGGCCGGGATGCCGCTTTCTGGGTCACGGATTTCCTAAATGCTGCGTACTACCGCCGGGCTGCCGAGGAGCGAGATGTCGATCATCTGCGGCTCGCGTTCTGCGTGCTGACGACGTACTGGTATCGCAAGCCAGGTCACCACCGGCTGCACCTCAGCGACCTGGCGGCGTTTCATCGCGCATACGGAAAGGCCCGATTTGACACCGGGGACTCGGCTCGTGGCACGCTCGACCGCGATCAATTGCTAGAGGGTGCTGCGCGTCTGCTCGGCGACTGGTTCCCCGCGGCGTATCTCGACGACGGCCGCCGTGGTTGGGGGATTGCGTTTGAGACCGCGAAGGACCGCGCGGCGTATGACCCGCGGTGCCGGCATGACCTCGCCCGGCTCGGTGCGCTGACGCCTGAGAGCGCCCCCGCTATCGAGCAGACGTGGCACACATATCCGCCCGTGCGGATGCCGTCTGCAGACGCGGTGATCACGGCGCTGACCGCCCCGGAAACGTGGCCCGACTTCGCCAGCGAGATCGGCCGGTTTACGCCGCTACGCACGGGCGGTCTGGATGGCCAGACGTTCGAGATCGAGGTTGCCGCCGGAACGGCGTCAGGACGACCGGTGTTCACGCGCGGGTACGTGACGATCACCAAGCTCGTGACCCCCGCCGATCCCGACGGTCTGAGGGAATGGATGCAGGCCTTGGAGGACGGTCTTGCGCGCTGCGGCAAAGACGAGCCGGCGGCGGTGCCGGCCGGCGGCGAGGCGCTTGTTGGGTTTGACCTGACCACGCATCAGGGGCACTTCATGGGCAACGGTCACAACCGGCTTCTGCTGTTCGTCCACGAGAGTCAGGCGTGGGTCCGCGCCGCGGGCACATGGGATCCGATGCCGTGGCACATCGAGCAGGCCTACCGGCGCGCCGGCCTCGACGCGCAGCATGCGTTCTGGGGGCAGGGGAACGTCGTCTCGCAGAGTCTGCTGCACCAATTGGCGCTTCGGATCGGATCGTGAGCATTGACGCGATCGTGATCGGCAGCGGGCCTAACGGGCTCGCTGCCGCGATCCGGCTTGCCGAGGCCGGACGCTCGGTGACCGTGCTCGAAACCGCCGGGCGGCCGGGCGGAGCGGTCCGCACCGAGGAGCTGACGCTCCCGGGGTTTCAACATGACACGTTCTCCTCCGTGTACCCGGCGGCCGCGGCGTCGCCGGTGTTCGCGCGGATGCCGCTCGCTGCTCACGGCCTGGAATGGATCCACCCGAAAGCGTGCATGGCGCACCCACTGCCCGACGGTGATGCCGTGGTGCTCTACCGCGACCTCGCTCGCACGGCGCGATCGCTCGATCAGCGGCACGCCGGAGACGGCCGGAAGTGGGCCGACTTCGCC
>JALYZB010000338.1 GCA_030945945.1 Actinomycetota bacterium
CCGGTTCCGGCGGGATGCTCGCTGACGAGTCCGAGCGCCTCGATGACCTCGTCATAAGGGAGGATCTGGCGTACGTCGTCGGGTTCTCCTCGCAGTCGCGCCGCAAGCCGCGCGGCCGTGGCCCGGCGGCGAGCGCGGAGGAAGTCGTGCTGCGCGTCTACCCCGGGCATGCCTGTGGAGCGCCGTTCGGCCATCGGCGCCCACCTTATCCGCTTGTCCGCAAAGCGCTAGGGAGTACCCTGCGGCGGCGGATCGCCCTGGCCGGGGTCCGGCTGCTGCACGGTGCTCTGCTGCCACGGCGGCAAGTCGCTCCCACCGGCGGCCCCGCCGGCGGCCCCACCTGAGGTCGAGACGCTGGCGCCGGGGTCATCGTCGGTCCGGCCGAGCAGGCTCGCGCCGCTCTCGGGATCGAACAGATGCAGGTGCTCGGTGTTGAACCACAGCTCGGCGTCCTGACCCTGGCGCACGCGGCTGGCTGCCTCCAGGCGGGCGACGACCTGACTGCCCTCCTGGGAGGGCAGGTCGGCGGCACCGGCGTCGTGGGCGAGCTCCTCGAGTTCGCGCGAGGAGACCTTCTCGCCCTCGAGCACGAAGTAGGCGTAGAACTCCGAGCCCATCGACTCGAGCACGTCGATCTTGGCCTGGAAGCTGATGCCGTGGGCCTTGTCACCGACTAGGCCCGCGTCCTCGAAGTCCTCAGGACGCATGCCCACGATCACCCCGCCGCGCCCACCGCCCCGACCCGCCTGCAGCCGTCCGCGCAGCGTGGAGGAGATCGTGACGTCACCGATCGGTAGCTTGATCGTGTCACCATCGATCTCCCCCGGCAGGAAGTTCATCGACGGCGAGCCGATGAAGCCGGCCACGAACAGATTGTCGGGGTGGCCGTAGAGATCGGCGGGAGACCCGACCTGCTGCAGCAGTCCGGCGCGCATGACAGCGATCCGGTCTCCGAGCGTGAGCGCCTCGGTCTGATCGTGAGTCACGTAGATCGTGGTGGTCTCAAGGCGGCTCTGGATGCGCGAGATCTCGGTGCGCATCTGCACGCGGAGCTTGGCGTCGAGGTTCGACAGCGGCTCATCCATGAGAAAGGCGCTCGGGTTGCGCACGATCGCACGGCCCATCGCGACCCGCTGGCGTTGGCCGCCGGAGAGGTTGGCCGGCTTGCGATCCAGGTGCGGCTCGAGATCGAGGATCTTGGCCGCGTCACCGACCTTCTTGTCGATCTCGTCCTGCGGGGTCTTGGCGAGCTTGAGCGCGAAGCCCATGTTCTGGCGCACGGTCATATGCGGATACAGGGCGTAGTTCTGAAACACCATCGCGATGTCGCGGTCCTTGGGCGCCTTGTCGTTGACGACCTGGCCGCCGATCTTTAACTCCCCGCCGGTGATGTCCTCCAGCCCGGCGACCATCCGCAGCGCGGTCGACTTGCCGCAGCCCGACGGGCCGACGAGGATCATGAACTCGCCATCGGCGACCTCGAGGTTGAGATCCTTGACGGCCTCAAAGCCGTCGGCGTACTGCTTGCTGATGTGCTCGAGTGCGATCTCGGCCACGATGGCTCCTTATCCCTTGACAGCGCCCGCGGTCAGCCCGGAGATGATCCGGCGCTGGAACAGGAGCACGATGATGACGACCGGAATGGTGACGATGACCGCCGCGGCCGCGATCGTGCCGATCGGGGCGGTGAACTGGGACGCGCCGGGGAAGGCGGCCAGGGCCGCGGGCACGGTCTGCGCTGAGTTGGTGGAGGTCAGCGTCGAGGCGAACACGAAGTCGTTCCAGCAGAACAGGAAGACGAGGATCGCGGTGGTGAAGATGCCGGGTGCGGCCAGCGGGGCGATCACCTTCCGGAAGGCCTGAGACGCGGTCGCGCCGTCGACCTGCGCGGCCTGCTCGAGCTCCCACGGGATCTCGCGAAAGAACGACGAGAGGATGAAGATCGACAGTGGCAGCGCGAACGTCATGTAGGGGATGATCAGGCCCGGCCAGGTGTTGTAGAGGCCGATGTTGCGCCATAGGTTGTAGAGCGGTCCGACGAGCGAGATCGGTGGGAACATCGCGATGCCCAGCGAGGCGGCGAGGACCAGGTTCTTGCCGGGGAAGTTCAGGCGGGCGATCGCGTAGGCCGCGAAGCTGGCGATGAACACTGCGATCACCGTCGAGATGAGCGCGATCCCGATCGAGTTGCGCAGCGCGTCGGTGAAGATCGGCTGGCTGAAGATCGAGCTGTAGTTCGCCGTCGTCCACTTCGACGGGAGAAACGATCCGTCGGCGATCGTCGTCGGATCCTTGAACGAGAGCGAGACGATCCACAGCAGCGGGATCAGCGAGAAGACGACGATCAGCACGATCGCCCCCGACCAACCGATGCGCTTGCCGAACGTGCGTTCCATCACCTGCCTCCCCCCGGCGCGGAGTTCGCCCCGAAGATCTTGATGAAGATGAAGGCGATGATCCCGACGAGCACGAACAGCAGCACCGAGACGGTCGAGCCGAGGCCGAGGTTGAGCCGGTTGAGCAGCTGGTTGGAGGCGAGCACCGAGACCGTCTCCGTGTTGTGGGCGCCGTTGTTGAAGATCACGACCGAGTCATAGATCCGGACCGCGTCGAGCGTGCGGAACAGCAGCGCGACGAGGATCGCCGGCTTCATCAGCGGGATGGTGATCTTCCAGAAGCGCTGCCAGGTCGACGCCCCGTCGACCTTGGCTGCCTCGTGCAGCTCATTGGGGACGAGCGCGAGTCCGCCGAGCAGGATCAGGGCCATGAACGGCGTCGTCTTCCAGATCTCGGCCACGATCACGCCGATGTAGCTGCCGTTCTGGCTGGCCAGCGGGTCGCTGCCGAGCCCGAGCAGCTTGGGGATCCAGC
>JALYZB010000360.1 GCA_030945945.1 Actinomycetota bacterium
CCGTAGGGCTGGGCGGGATCGACGGCCGCGAGCACGAGGGGCTGGTCGGCATCCTCGCCGCCGCGGGCGCGCAGCCGTTCGACCGCGCCGGGCAGCGCGAACTGGGCGCCACCGAGGCCCTCGAGGAAGTAGCCGCGGCGGGCGACGCCGATCGTCTCCAGCGTCGAGAGCTCGGAGTACAGCGAGGAGAAGCCACCGGGGATCCCCTCGGCGAGTACCTGCTCGCGAGTCAAGAGGCCGTAGCGCTCGAGCAGCAGCTCGGACATCGCCCGGCGCTGCCCCGCCGGATCCGCGACCGCACCGGCAGGCCCGCGCAGCAGCGACCCGGTCAGCGACCAGCGGCCCTGGACCTGGGCGGCCGAGGCGTCGCGGCGCCGGGCGGACCCGAACCGTCCCCCCCGGCGGGTGCTGCGGCGGGTCTGCTCGCGCTGGGCGCGGGCGAGGGTGAGCCGCGGGGCGCGCAGCGGGGCGAACGCGTCATTGGTGGCCGCGCCCGACCAGGCGAGATCCCATAGGGCCTCCTGGATCTCCTCCGGGGAGAGGGCGACGTCGGCGAGCAGATCGGTGAAGAAGCAGGCCCCGGCGGCGAGCCGCTCGCCGACCACGCGATGGGCCTCGGTCTCGGGGACGGCCTGGGCCGCGCGAGCCGGAGGCGGTCCGAGCACCGGCAGGTCGTCGCGGAAGTACAACGCGACCCGGCCCGAGCCGCGACCGAGCGCCCCGGCGCCGATCCACACCACCTCGCCGGCCGCGCACAGCTGATCCATCCACGACAGCGAGTACGCGCCGACCCGGCGCGGCAGCACGTCGCGCTCCCACACCTCGGCGGGCAGCGCGAGTGCCTGCAACGGGACGAGCGCCTCCCGCAGCCGGTCGACGCCGGCGCCGGACGGCGGGTGACGGTCCACGCCTTGCCAGGAGGGCAGAAAGCGGGCCAGCTCGCGCTGCTCGGCGGGCTCGATCTCCTTGCGCAGGACGGCCAGCGACGCCCGGCGCAGCCGGCGCAGGACCGCGGGGTCGCACCACTCACGCGACGAGCCGCCCGGGCGCAGCTCGCCCTGGACCAGCGTGCCGCCGCGTTCGAGCTCGCGCAGTGCCGCGCCGGCGTCGATGCCGTAGCGCGCACGAACCTCGCCGGGGGTGAACGGACCGTGGGTGGCGGCAAAGCGCCGCAGCACCCGCGACAGGGCATCGGGGACGTCCTCCAAAAACACGGTGGGCAGGCCGCCGGGGGGCGCCGCTCCCAGCGCGTCGCGATACAGACCGGCGTCGGCGGCGTCGATCCAGCGCTCCTCGCCGTTGATCCGCACGCGTGCGGCACGCCGCTCGCCGCGCAGGTCCTCGAGCATCGCCTCTGGTTCCAGCCCCGGCAGCACACGTTGCGCGACCTCGGCGAGGCTGAGGTCGCCGACCCGGCGCAGGACGTCGAGCAGGCCGTCACGGTTGTTGGCCCGGGTCAGCTCCGAACAGCACTGCAGGTCGGCCTCGACCGAGTCCAGGGCGTCGCCGTCGATCAGGTCGCGCAGCTCGTCCTGGCCGAGCAGCTCGCGCAGCAGGTCGCGGTCCAGGCTGAGCGCGGCCGCACGGCGCTCGGCGTTGGGCGTGTCACCCTCATACATGTAGGTGGCGACGTAGTCGAACAGCAGCGAGGACGCGAACGGCGACGCGGTTGGCGTCTCGACCTCAACGAGGCTGAGCTCGCGGCGGTGCAGCTTGGTCAGCAGCTCGATCAACCCGGGCACGTCGAGCACGTCGCGCAGGCACTCGCGGTAGGTCTCCAGGATGATCGGGAAGTCCCCGTACTGTTTGGCGACCTCCAGCAGGGTCTGTGACTTCAGCCGCTGCTGCCACAGCGGCGTGCGCTTGCCCGGCCGGGCCCGAGGGATCAACAGCGCACGGCCGGCGTTCTCGCGAAAGCGCGCCCCGAACAGGGCGCTCGAGCCCAGCTCGGCAACCACGCGGTCCTCGATCTCGTCGGGTTCGAGCAGCACCAGCTCGGCTCCCGGCGGCTCCTGCGCGTCGGGAAGGTGGACGATGATCCCGTCGTCGGAGTAGATCGCATCGGACTCCAGGCCGTACTCGTCGCGGATCCGCGCACTCAGCGCCAGTGACCACGCAGCATGGACCCGGCCGCCGAACGGGCTGAGCACGCACAACCGCCAATCGCCGATCTCGTCGCGGAAGCGCTCGACGACGATCGTCCGGTCTGACGGGATGACCCGGGTGGCCTCCTGCTGCTCAATGAGAAACTCAAGCAGGTTCTTGGCCGCGCGGTGATCCAGGTCATAGCCGGCCTCGAGGGTTTCGACGGTCTGGTCAACGGCCCAGCGCGCGAACGCGCCGATCGCCTCGCCGAGCTCGCGCGGGCGGCCGATGCTGTCGCCCTTCCAGAACGGGACCGCGCCGGGCAGGCCAGGCGCCGGGGTGACGATCACCCGGTCACGGCCGATCTCCTCGATCCGCCATGTGCTCGCTCCGAGCAGGAAGGTCTGGCCCGGCCGGGCCTCGTAGACCATCTCCTCGTCGAGCTCGCCCACCCGCCGCCCGTCGGGCAGCGTCACCGAGAACAGGCCCCGGTCGGGAATCGTGCCGGCGTTGGTCACCGCGAGCTGGCGGGCTCCGGGTCGCGCGCGGATCGTGCCGGCGACCCGGTCCCACACGATCCGGGGCCGCAGATCGGAGAAGTCACTGGACGGGTAACGGCCGTCAAGCATGTCGAGCACGTTCTCTAGTTGCGTGCGCGGCAGCTCGGCGTAGGTGTAGGTCCGGGTGACGAGCGCGAATAGGTCGTCGACATTGACCGGCTCGTCCTCGGGCGCCGCGGCGGCAATCGCGACGATCTGCTGGGCGAGTACGTCCAGCGGGTTGCGCGGAACCACCGTGGTCTCGATCTGCGCCTCGCGCATCCGCCGGGCCACGACCGCGCACTCGAGCAGGTCCCCACGGAACTTGGGGAAGATCCGCCCGCGGCTCGTATCCCCAACCGAGTGCCCGGCCCGGCCGATCCGCTGCAACCCCCGGGCGACGGACTTGGGGGACTCGACCTGGATCACGAGGTCGACGGCCCCCATGTCGATGCCCAGCTCGAGGCTCGAGGTCGCGACCAGGCAGGGAAGCTCGCCGGCCTTGAGCATCTCCTCCACGACCGTGCGCTCCTCGCGGGCCAGCGAGCCGTGGTGGCTGCGCGCGATCTCGCGCTCGGCGAGATCGTTGAGGCGGATCGCGAGCCGCTCGGCGGCCCGGCGGTTGTTGACGAACAGGATCGTCGACCTGTGCTCGTTGATCAGCCGCAGCAGCTCCGGGTAGATCGCCGGCCAGATTGAGCGCCGCGTCGCCTCGCCGCCGGCCAGCGGATCGAGCTCCGGCGAGGGCGTTGCGTCGGGCTCGAGCATCGACTCGACGGGCACGTGGATCTTCAGGTCCAGCGGCTTGCGCATGCCGGTGTCCACGATCCGGCAGCGTCGCTGGGGCCCGACCATGAAGCGGCCGACCTCTTCGAGCGGGTTCTGGGTGGCGCTCAGCCCGATCCGCTGGACCGGCCCGTGCGCCGCGGCCTCGAGGCGCTCGAGGGTGAGAGCGAGGTGCGCGCCGCGCTTGGTCGCGGCGACCGCATGGATCTCGTCGATGATCACCCACCGCGTTCCGGAGAAGATCTGCTGGGCACGCCCGGTCAGCATCAGGTACAGCGACTCCGGGGTGGTGATGAGAATGTCGGGAGCCTCGCGCAGCATCCGCTGACGCTCGCGCTGGGGGGTGTCGCCGGTGCGCACCGC
>JALYZB010000364.1 GCA_030945945.1 Actinomycetota bacterium
GGCATGAACCGCCGCATCGACGCGATGATGCGGGCTCGAAGCCGCGGCGACGGTGATCCCCCCCGCCTCCAGCACGGCGCGGTACTCCTGCGCGCCGTCCCCCACCGCCAGACAGCGGCCGAGCGACTCGCCGGTACGGGCAAGCGCATCGGGAGCAAGCGCGGCGGCGGGCAGCCGTGCGATGGCCGCAGTGGGGTTGCCCGTCCCGGACCGAGGTGCGGCCGCGGTCAGAGAGCCAGCGGCCCAGCCGGCGGCGAAGACCTCCCGGCGCCGGGCGTCCAGGACGGCGAGCACGACGTCGAAGCCGTCCCCGGCGACATCGGCGCCGAGGGCCAGCGAGGCAAGCGACGAGACCCCGGTGACGGGCAGATCACGGGCCTGTCCGAGCGCGAGCGCGGTGGCAATGCCGATCCGCAGGCCGGTGAACGTGCCCGGCCCGGTGCCGACCGCGATCGTGTCCACCGCGCTCCACCCGCCCCCTTGCGCCAGCAGCTCATCGATCAGCGCCATCAGTCGGGTTGTGTGCGCCGGCCGCTGCCCGGGGTCGGGATCGTCACGCGCGAGGAGCGCCTCGCCGGCCGCATCCACGAGCGCGACCGTCGTCGCCCGGGTCGCGGTGTCGAACGCGAGCACGCTCATCGGGGCATCGTCGCCTCTGCGTCGACCCCGGGGTGCACGCCGGAGCCGATTGTAATCGCGCGGCGATCCTGGCCACCGTGCTCCATTCGCACCCGCACGGCGGGGCGGGCGAAGGCCGCGAGCGCGTGCTCGACGCCGTCGGGAGGCCACTCCACGAAGGCGATCGTGTCGCGCCCGAGGTAGTCCGAGAGCAGGTCAGGATCCTCGGTGGAGAGATCGAGGATCCGGTACAGGTCCAGGTGCGCGACCGCCACCGGGCCGGCGGGATAGCGCTGGCCGATCGTGAACGTCGGGCTGGTCACGGCGCCCGTGACTCCGAGCGCGCGGGCCGCACCGCGGACCAGCGTCGTCTTTCCGGCCCCGAGCTCTCCCTCGATCAGCACGATGTCCCCGGCCTGAAGGCCAGCCGCGAGCTGGGCGCCGATCGCCTCGGTCTCGGTGGCACTCTGAGACGAGAAGGTCCCCTGCACAAGGCCAACTCTAGAACGGCACTGACGGGGCGGTTCGCTACCGTGACTGACGTCATGACCGTTCCCGAGACCGAGCCGGCCCCGGGTCGTACAGCCGCCCTGCTGAAGCGAATCTCTCGCGATCGAGTGGGCGTCCCCACCTCGATGGCGGAGCTGCGCGGCTCCGAGACCGCGAAGGCCGCCGGCTTGGCCGCGGCGATGATCGCCAACAACGTGATCGCGCTGGCCTCCACCGTCGTGTTCGCGCGCCTGCTCAGCGACTACGGCTCGCTGGCGGCGCTGATCAGCTACTTCCTGATCCTGTCCGTGGTCGGGCAGGCGCTTCAGGTCGCCACCGCCCGCGAGGGCGTTCTCGGCCACCTCGGGGTCGGCGCGGCCCTGACCGCGACGATCGGGCGGTGGACCAGGATCCTGCTCGGTGTCACGGTCGGCGTCGCGGTCATCTCCGTTCTGCTCCGCGCTCCGATCGCCTCAGCAGTCGGCGTCCCCAACGATCAGTGGGCGGCCGCCGTCGGTCTGCCCGCCGCGGTGCTGTGGCTGGAGCTGTCGATCCTGCGCGGCGCGCTGCAGGGCGTCGGCGATTACAAGGGTGTCGGGGTGAGCCTGATCGGCGAACAGGCGGCGCGCCTGGTCACCGGAACGGTCCTCGCCGCGGCCGGCCTCGGCGTGACCGGCGCGTACCTCGGAACGCCGCTCTCCTTCCTGGTCGTCGGCGTGTACTGCGCCCGGCGCCTGAGGCAGGCCCAGGAGTCCGAGGCGGCCCCGCTGGGTGCCGTCTCCACGAAGGCCCCGGCTGCGCTCAGCCTATGGTCGCACGTCAAGCGTGCCTGGGCCCCGATCGCCGGCCTGATCGTGATCGCGGTCCTTCAGAACATCGACATCATCTCCGCCAAGCACCGCTTTTCGCGCGAGCTGGCCAGCTCCTACAGCGCCACCGCGGTGGCCGCCAAAGTGCTCGTGTGGGTGGCGATCGGGGCCGGCTTCTACCTCGTGCCCGAGGTGTCGCGGCGCCAGTCCGAGGGTCTGCCGACCCGGCCGATCCTGTTCCGTGCGCTGGCCATCGTGCTGGTCTGCGCGATCCCGGTGCTACTGATCTTCGCCGTCGCACCGCACCTGCTGCTCAAGCTCGCGTTCGGCACCAAGCGCGCCACCGCCTCCGCTTCCCTGCTCCCGCTGGGCGCCGCGTTCACGGTCCTGGCGGCAACCTACCTGGCCATCCAGTACATGCTCGCTCTGCGCCACACGTGGTTTCTGATCATGGTCGGGGCGGTCGCCGTCGCCGAGCCGATCCTGCTGATCAACGCATCGCGCCGGGCGGCGGGCTTTGCGGCCGTCGTGCTCGCCATTCAGGTGGTCGGCGCGGTGCTCGCCTTCGCGCTGGCGCTGCGTGGCGGGCGCAGCACTGTGCCACCCGCTTCGGGCAGCCCCCCGCCGGCCGCTCCGGCGCCCCGCGAGCCCGCCGCGGTCTGATCCGCGCCGCGCCGTCGCGGCGTCAGCGGCTCTAGAACAGCCCGAGCTGCGTCACCGGCGGCTCGGGATCATTCCCCGGCCGGGGCTCGTCATCCCGGCGCGGCGCGCGCTCATCGGGCTCCCTGTGATCACGCGAACCGGCGTCCGGCGGGCCGCCAACGCCCGGGGCTGCTCCCATCGGCTCCGCCGGTCCGGGCTGGGCCAACGGTCCGAGCGCAAGCAGCTCGGGAATCCGGTGAAAGTCGGCTCGCAGGGCCTCCAGTGTCGCCGGCGTGTACAACGCAGCGGCGGGGTGATAGAGCGGAAACAGCCGGACGACCCGCGGGCCGAGGATCCGCTCCTCGGCCTGCCCGTGCAGCCGTGAGATCCCCGTCGGGTCCCCGCGCAGCAGCTTGGTGGCGAAGTTGCCCAGCGTGCAGATGATGTCGGGCTCGATCAGCTCCACCTGACTCTCCAGGTAGCTGCGGCAGGTCTCGATCTCGTTGGGCTGGGGATCGCGGTTGCCCGGCGGCCGGCACTTCAGGACGTTGGCGATGAATACGTCCGCGCGCTCGAGCTCGATCTCGGCCAGCAGCTTGTCCAGCAGCTTGCCCGCCTGGCCGACGAACGGCAGGCCCTGTTTATCCTCGTTGGCGCCGGGCGCCTCACCGATGAACATGACGCCTGCGTCCGCGTTGCCCGAGCCGAACACGACCTGCGTGCGCGTGCGATGCAGCGGACAGCGGACGCATCCGCGGGCCTCCTCGTAGACGGCCTTGAGCCGCTCGCGACGCACTGTGGGGGTTGTCACAGACCGCGATGCTAGAGGTCTGGCCAGAGGGGGTACTCTGTCCGGTGAGGCCGTCACCACGTCGGAGCGGACCTCGTCGTTTGTCTTGTTCAGCCTCGCTTTTCCGACCGGTATCTCAATGAGGGAACTGGAACGGTCCTCCATCACCGCCACTGGCCCATTCACGCTCGCCGGGACGAGTCTCGCGGTCATCGGACGGGGGCGTGTCGCCTCGGCCGTAATCGACGGCCTCCGGCCCACGCCGCTGCGGATCTCCGAGCCGCTCGGCCACCGGCCTGACGTTCGCGGCTACGGCGTCGTGCTCCTGTGCGTGCCCGACGCTGCGATCGCCGACGCCGCAGGCGCGATCACGCCGGGGCCGCTGGTCGGCCACTGTTCCGGCGCAACCGGGCTCGACGCTCTGGCTGGCCACGAGGCGTTCTCCCTGCACCCGCTGATGACCGTGCCGGCGGGGTCAGGCGGCGACCGTCTGCGGGGCGCCGGGGCGGCCGTCGCGGGCACGAGCATGGCAGCGCTCGGCTGCGCGCAGGCGCTCGCCACCGCCCTCGGGATGCGCCCGTTCGCACTCGCAGAGGCCGACCGGGCCGCCTATCACGCCGCCGCGTCGGTGGCCTCCAACTTCCTGCTCACGCTCGAGGAGGCCGCCGAGCGGATCGGCGCCGGGACAGGGCTGGCCCGCGAAGACCTCGTGCCGCTGGTGCGCGCGACCGTCGAGAACTGGGCCCAGCTGGGCTCCCGCGAGGCGCTCACCGGGCCCGTCGCCCGAGGCGATGAGGCGACGGTGGCCGCTCAGCGGGCCGCCGTCGAGCAGCGCGCGCCTGAGCTGCTGAGCCTGTTCGACGCTCTGACGGCGGCGACGCGTTCGCTGGCGGCCGATCCGGCGGTGACGGTATGAGAAACGCCACCACCGTGGCCGCGCTGCGCAGCGAGCTCGCCGGAGCGCGCCGGGCTGGTCAGCGCATCGGGCTGGTTCCGACGATGGGCGCGTTTCATGCCGGCCACCTGGCGCTGATGCAGCGCGCCCGCGTCGAATGCGACGTCGTCGTCGTGTCCCTGTTCGTCAACCCCGCCCAGTTCGAGGATCCCGGCGACCTCGCCGCGTATCCGCGCGGACTGGAGCGCGACGCCGAGCGGGCGGCCGCGGCCGGCGTCGACCTGCTCTTCGCCCCTGCCGTTGCCGAGGTCTACCCGCACGGCTTCGCCACGACCGTCGCGGTCGGCGGTCTCACCGAGCGACTGGAGGGCGCCAGCCGGGGGCGGGACCACTTCAGCGGCGTGACCACGGTCGTCGCCAAGCTGTTCGCGATGGCCGGCCCCGATGTCGCCTACTTCGGACAGAAGGACGCTCAGCAGGTCGCGGTCGTCCGCCGGATGGCGGCCGATCTCAACCTGCCGGTCGAGATCGCCGTCTGTCCGACCGTCCGTGATTCCGGGGGCCTGGCTCTGTCCAGCCGTAACGCCCACCTGTCCCCGGTCGAGCGAGAGAGCGCGCTGTCGCTGTCGCGTGCCTTGGCGCTCGCCGCCGCCGCCGTCCGCGACGGTGAGCGAGACCCGACCGCAGCGACCGCTCTGGCGCGAGCCGTCATCGCCGGCGCGGGTGCCAAGCTCGAATACCTGGAGCTGGTGAGGCCCGACGGTTTGGAACCGGTAGCCGAGATCGACGGCCCCGTCCTGGCCGTGATCGCCGCTCGCATCGGGACGACTCGTCTGATCGACAACGCCCTGCTGGAGCCACTGGACGCATCCCGCCTGCGCCTACCCGCCACCGTTGCCGGGAGCCACTGACATGAACCGCACGATGCTCAACGCAAAGATCCACCGTGCCACCGTAACCGACTGTGATCTGCACTACGTCGGCGCGATCACGATCGCCGGCGAGCCCGGCTCGGGCGAGATCAAGGGCAACGGCGCTGCGGCCCGCCTCGTGCATCGCGGCGACACGATCATCGTCATCGCCTCCGGCAGCTTCATCGCGGGGCAGCTGACCGCGCATCGCCCTCGCGTCGTCCACGTGGACGACGCGAACCGCATCATCGCCACCGACAGCGACGCCGCGACCCTGATGGCCGCGTTTGCCGCCTGAACCCCCCGGAGGTCCCCGTGTCCTCAGCCCCGTTTCACATCACCGTCCCCAGCGACGCCTCGCAACTGCCGGTCACGCTGCCGATCCTGCTTGACAAGAAGCGGCGCGGCGAACCGATCGTGATGATCACCGCCTATGACTTCCCCAGTGCCCGCGCCGCCGAGGCCGCCGGCGTCGACATCGTCCTGGTCGGCGACTCCGGCGCGATGACCGTGCTCGGATACCCCTCGACGATCGAGGTCAGCACCGACGAGATGCTCGTGCTCGCGCGGGCGGTGCGCCGAGGACTCAAGACACCGTTCATGATCGGCGATCTCCCCTTCGGGTCCTACGAGGAATCCGACCAGCAGGCGGTCGCCACGGCAATGCGCTTCGTCAAGCAGGCGGGCTGTGATGCGGTCAAGCTCGAGCGTGGCAACGCCGTCTCGGTATCCCGCGCTCGAGCGATCGTGGGGGCCGGGATCCCGGTCATGGGCCACGTCGGCCTGACGCCGCAGACCGCGACCGCGCTCGGGGGCTACCGCGCCCAGGGCCGCACCACCGCCGCCGCGGCTCGGATTGCCGAGGAGGCACTGGCCCTGCAGGAGGCGGGCTGCTTCTCGCTCGTGTTCGAGGCAATGCCCGCCGCGGTGGCAGCCGAGCTGATGCGCTTGGTCGAGATCCCGGTGATCGGGATCGGTGCCGGACCCGCCACTGACGGGCAGGTGCTCGTCTTTCACGACCTGCTGGGGATCCGCGAGGGCCGCGGCGCGCGCTTCGTGCAGCGCTACGGCGAGCTCCAGGCGGAGATGGACGCAGGCGTCAGCGCCTACGCCGCCGATGTGCGGGCCGGACGCTACCCGGGCCCCGAGCACACCTACTCGATCGACGCCGAGGAGCTGGCCCAGTTCCGCGCCGGATTGTCAGATCCCCGGTCTGACCGTTAGTGGGCGCGGACGGGTCCTCTAGCATCCGTGACAGATGGCTCGCCTCGCCTCGGTATTCGCTCCGCGTGATCGCGTCTACTTCGAGTTGTTCGAGGAGGCGGCGCAGAACCTGCTGCGGGCGTCGGGCCTGCTTGACCGGATGCTCTCCGAGTACCCCGATGACGAGCATCTGGCCGCCGAGATCCTTGATTGCGAGCACGAGGGCGACCGGATCACCCACGACATCATCAACCGGCTGAACCACACCTTCGTCACACCGATCGACCGTGAGGACATCCTCGCCCTCGCCTCCGCTCTCGACGATGTCGTCGACTACACCGAGGAGGTCGCCGACTACCTCGGGCTGTACAAGATCGAGGCGCCGATGGATCAGGCGATCCGTCTGGCCCGGGTGCTCAAGGACGCCTCCAAGCAGGTGGCCGAGGCGGTGCCGCGGCTGCGCGGCTTTCAGTCCATCTCGCGCTACACGGTCGAGATCAACCGGCTTGAGAACGAGGGGGACCGGATTACCCGCGAGGCTGTGGCCTCGCTGTTCGACGGCGGCATCGACCCGATGGTCGTGATTCGCTGGAAGGACATTTTCGAGCGGCTCGAGGCCGCGATCGACGCCACCGAAAGCGTGGCCAACATCCTTGAGGGAATCGTCATCAAGAACTCGTGAGCCGTGACGACCAGGCCTCGCAGGCCATCAAAGAGGGGCGACGTTGAGACATCTCCAGCGGATCACGGCCATCGCGACGGTGGTCGCGACCGCGGTGCTCGCCCCAGCCGCCCCGGCGGCGATCGCCCCGAGCGTGACGCTGACGCAGACCGGCTCCCAGGCCGGATCCCCGAGCAACGTCACGCTGGACCTCAAGTTCGCGCCTACGGGCTCGGACTCGCCCAAGGACCTGACCGTTGCCCTACCCCCGGGGCTGCTCGCCAACGCTTCGATCAACGGTGAGCGTGCCTGACGAGCGCGACCGCGATAGCGGCGTGTCAGGTCGGCAGCGGCACGGTGACCGCCAGCCCGACCGTCATCCCCCTCCCCCTCCCGCTCCCAGTCCTGCTCCCGCTCCCCATACCAGTCCCGACCTCAGGCGGCGGGCTCTCGATTCCGACCAACCTATACCTCGTCAAGCCACCGAGCCCGAAGGACCTGGCCGGCGTGCTGACCGTCGCCGACCCCGGCACACCACTGGCCATGAACCTCGGCAGCCCAGCCGACGTGACCGTCCGCCCTTCCGGTGATCCGGCCGGCGTCGGACTGACCCAGACCTTCGCCAACCTGCCGAACACCTTCTCCGTCGGCGGGGTCAACATCCCGGTCTCGGTCACCAAGCTCAGCAGCACCTTCACCGGACTGCGCCTGCCCGCCACCTGCCCGACACCTGCGGCCAGCGTGGCCGTGCGGGTTGACTCCTACGCCGACCCCAGCACCCGCTCCGCGAGCGCTCCGCTCAACGTCACAGGGTGCGCAGCGCTGCCCTTCGCTCCTCAGTTCAGCGTGACGGCCACGCGCGACATCGCCGACAGCGGTGTGCAGGTGGTCACCGACATCCGGCAGAAGGCCAACGAGGCACCGAGCCGCACCGTCAGCCTGACCTTGCCGCCGACGGTGCTCGCCCCCAATGCCGCGGCGGTGATCAGCAATGGGCTGCTGTGCACCGATCCCAGCTTCGCCGGCTGCAAGGTTCGGCACCGCGAGCTCCACCTCGCCGCTGTACCCCAAACCGCTCGCCGGGCAGGACTACCTCACCGGATCGCTGACCGCACCCGCGATCACGATCCGCTTTCCGGCGCCGTTCGAGCTCACGCTGGGAGGTCCAGTGACACTGGCGACCGGCACCACGACCTTCACCAACCTGCCCGACATCCCGCTCACCGATCTCAAGGTGACGCTTGCGGGCGGCTCCGCCGCTGCCTTCGCCGCGACGTGCAACCCGGCCGTCGGTACCGCGACGAGTGCGCTCACGACCCAGAACGGCGATCGTAGCGTCGGGGTCTCGGCCCCGTTCACCGTGGCCAACTGCCCGTCCGGCTCGAACGGATCGGGAGGGTCCGCAGGTGCGGGTCCGGGCAGCGGGGGCGGTACTCCCAGCGGCGGTGCCAAGGCGAAGGCTGGGCAGCCCACGTTGAACGCCGCCGGATCACGGGCCTCGGCCACGGACGACCGGGGCTGCGCTTCACCGCCACCGCCGGGCGCGGCGCCCCCCAGCTCGCCGTTCTGACCCTCGGCCTCCCCCATGGCCTCAGCGTCATCCGCCACCGCCACAACCGCCGGCTCAGCATCCGCGGGGTGAGCCTGCGCGGGGCGCGCGCGGCCACGATCACGGTCAGCCATGGCCGGCTGGTCATCCGGCTGCGGAGGGCTGCCTCGCAGGTCATGGCGACGCTGCGCTCCAGCACCATGCGCGAGAGCGCGGGGCTCAGGCGCCAGGCGCGCCGGCATCGCGTCCATCGGTTGACCCTTGGCGTCCTGGTCTGTGATGCCGCACGTCACACGTCGCGGCTGAAGCTGATCATCACGCATATCCGGCTCTGAGCGTCGCGCTCGGTCGCCCGGGATCCAGCCGGGCTCGAGCGGGACCCTAGTGGGCCGGGTACTGGACCTCGCGCAGCACCTTGGCGGGTGCTCCGGCCGCGATCGAGTACGGAGGGATGTCGCTGGTCACCACGGAATTGGCGCCGATCACGCTCCGCTCGCCGATCGTGACTCCGCTGGTCACGACCACGCCGGCCCCGCACCACACGTTGTCGCCGATGCGGGTCGGGCCCTTGCTGGTGAACCCCTGCCAGGTGACGGGTCGATCAGGATCATCGAAGCGGTGATTACCGTCGGTCACGAAGCAGCCGTTAGCGAACATGCAGTGGTCGCCGATCTCGACCAGCTGGACCGCGGCCACCATCACCCCGAGGTTGAGGAACGTCCCCGAGCCGATCCGAATCCGCGCATTCCCCGGGGCCGTCAGCCACACCCCGGGCTCGAGCAGCGTCTGCGCGCCGATCTCCAGCCGGCCCTCGCGCAGGGCCTCGAGGACGTTGCCGTGGACCGGCCAGCGGATGAAGGCCCGGCGACGCATCACCTCCCAGTGGATCCGCGCCCGGTTCCAGGGCAGCGCGTTGTGCTCATACCAGCGCCACTTCTGCGCCCACAGCTTGAGCGCGGCCGGATCGACCCGGTCGGGCATCGATCAGCGCGCGGCGGCCGGCGAACGACGCTGCCGGGGCGGTGACCCGCCACCGTTCGCCTTGGCCGCCTTGGCCGCCTTGCCGTCGCCGTTGCCAGCGCCGTGGGCGGCGGCCTTGCGCCTGGCGGCCACCGCAAGCAGAGCGGTCAGGAACTGGCCGGTCTGGGACTCAGGCACCGCGGACACCTGCTCGGGCGTGCCCTGCGCGATCAGCTGGCCCCCCTCGTCGCCGCCCTCGGGACCAAGGTCGATGAGCCGGTCAGACACCTTGATCACGTCGAGATTGTGTTCGATCACGACCACGGAGTTGCCGGCGTCCACGAGCTGCTGCAGGACGTCGAGCAGCCGCTGGATGTCAGCGAAGTGCAGTCCCGTGGTCGGCTCATCCAGGATGTACATGGTCCGCCCGGTCGCCACCTTGCTCAGCTCGGCGGCGAGCTTGACCCGCTGGGCTTCGCCTCCCGAGAGCGTGGTGGCGGGTTGGCCGAGGCGCATGTACCCGAGCCCGACGTCGACCAGGGCTTCAATGCGGCGGCGGATCTTGGGGATGTGCTCGAAGAACCCGAGCGCCTCCTCGATCGGCATCGCGAGCACGTCGGCGATCGTCTTGCCCTTGAAGCGGACCTCGAGCGTCTCGCGGTTGTAGCGCTTGCCCTCGCACTGCTCGCACGGCACGTAGACGTCGGGCAGAAAGTGCATCTCGATCTTGATCT
>JALYZB010000380.1 GCA_030945945.1 Actinomycetota bacterium
TGTCCTCGTAGGACCAGTTGAACAAGGCGGCGTAGAAGGTCTTGGCGGCGTCCTGATCGGTCGTCGACAGGTCGGCCCAGCTGAACGTTCCCGGTGTGTACTGCGTGCGTTCTCCCATGACCGGCCACGCTACCACCGTCCGGGCCGGCTTCATAGACTCGGTGACATGTCCGACTTCACGCATACCAACCTGATGGCGATCGACAACAGCGCCGCCGGCCGCGGCACCGGCTTCGAGGCCCGTTTCGCGCGCAGCTCGATCGACTCCGAGCACCTCGGCGTCAGCTACTTCGCCTACCCGCCCGACACCCGGATCCCCATCGGCCACTCTCACCGCGAGCAGGAGGAGGCCTACGTGGTCGTCTCGGGCTCGGGCCGGATGCGCCTGGACGACGAGATCGTCAAGCTGGCTCAGTGGGATCTCGTCCGCGTGGCTCCGAACGTGGTGCGGGGGTTTGAGAGCGGCGCCGACGGTCTCGCCTACCTCGCGGTCAGCAACGATCGCCCCGAGGGCGGCGACGGGCAGCGGGTTGACGACTTCTGGCCGGCCGACTGACCGGGGCGGTTCAGGAGCGGGCGATCGACGCGGGTCGGTGCCCTCCAGGCGGGTCATCGTGACGCTCGCCTTCAGGCGGGCGGTTGCCGCCCCGCGGTAGACACCTTTGATCAGAGGGACGTCCGCGTAGTGGCGGCCGTGGCCGATCTTGACGTGGGTCTCGCCGGCCATGACCCGGTTGGTCGGGTCCGCACCGACCCACACCGGCTCGCTGTTGGCTGCGGCCGGTCCGGCCGGCAGCAGCGCCTCGAGCCACGCATGGGTGTCGACCTCGACCGACTTGCCGGCGTCATCGTTCTCGGCGGCGAACAGATCCCCCGAGACGTAGCGGGCGGCGATGCCGTGGTGGCGCAGCAGGCAGAGCCCGAGATGGACGAAGTCCTGGCAGACCCCGGCGTCGGCCTCCAGCAGATCCGCGATCGTCGAGTCCACGTAGGTCGCGCCGCGCCGGTAGGCGAAGCGATCGGGGATCAGCTCTGAGATCAGCAGCACGGTGGCTAGAGGACTTGCCGCCGCCGCGGTTCTGGCCAGCAGCTCGTCCAGCAGGGGATGTCCGCGCGCGGACGTCGATGGTCAACGCCTCTACGGGGGCTTGGTGTCGTGTCCCGCGATTACGATTACCGGCGATGCCCCCCGTCGTCCATCGCGCCGAGGTTCCCGTCCGGGAGGTCAGCGAGGGCGATATTGCCTTCGCCCGCCAGATGCTCGGAGTTGCCGCCGGCAGCACCCGGATTGGCGCGAGCGTGTACGTGGTCAGACCGGACGCCCGGCAGATGCCAGTGCACGTCCACGCCGACGAGGAGGAGATCTTCTACGTGCTGAGCGGCGGCGGCCTGAGCTGGGAGCGCAACCGCGCGTGCCTGGTCGGTCCCGGCGATGTCATCGTGCAGCCGCCACGCGGGCTGCCGCACACCTTCCTGGCCGGGGACCAGGGGCTCGAGCTGCTCGCCTTCGCCAGCGGCACGGACACGAGCATCACCTATCTGCCGCGCGCCAAGACGATGTGGTGCGGTGCACGGTGGGTGCCCGTCGACGGGCCCCATCCCTTCCGGGCCGAGGGTCAGGCGGGCGCGCTGGCGCGGCCGGAGCCCGGCGAGCGCCCTGCCAACGTGATCGCGCTGGATGCGGTTGGGATCGAGACCTGGCCGGGATCCGAGATCCGTCGCGCCGGCGCCGCCGCGGGCTCGGCGAAGGCCGGGCTCAACCACGTCCGGCTGCAGGCCGGCGCGGCCGGGGCACCGTTGCACTGTCATGCCCTCGAGGAGGAGCTGTTCTACGTGCTGGCTGGGAGCGGCCGCCTGCGCCTGGGCGACGACGAGCATCCGCTGAACGAGGGCGACGTGGTCGCCCGCCCGCCCGGCACCGCGATCGCTCACGGCCTCGCCGCGGGCGAGGCCGGGCTCACCTATCTCGTCTACGGCACCCGTGTCCACGGCGACTCGGTCTACTACCCCGAGCACGGTCAGGTTCGGCTGCGTGGGCTCGGGGTGACGCTGGACGTCGCGGCGTCGTGATCGCGCGCCGGCCTCAGCTCCGGCCGGGCGCGACGAGTCCGGATTCGTAGGCGCAGACGACCAGCTGGGCACGATCCCGGACGTCGAGCTTGGCGAACAGCCGGGCGACGTGGGTCTTGGCGGTCAGCGGGGAGAGCACGAGGCGCTGGGCGATCTCCGCATTGGACAGGCCCTGGCCGACGAGGGCGAGCACCTCGCGTTCGCGCGGGGTCAGCCCCGTCACCTGCTCCTCCGCCGCTGCGCCGCCGGCTGGCCCCACGCCGGCTCCGCCCCGACCGACGAAGGCCTCGATCAGCCGCCGCGTGTGCCGCGGTGCCAACAACGCCTCGCCGCCGGCCACGATGCGTACGCCGGCCAACAGGTCGACGGGCTCGACGTCCTTGAGCAGAAAGCCCGATGCGCCCGCGCGCAACGCCCCGAACACGTAGTCGTCGAGCTCGAAGGTGGTCAGCACCAGCACCCGGGTCCCGGCCAGCGCCGGGTCCGCCGTGATCTGCGCCGTGGCCTGCAGGCCGTCCATGCGCGGCATGCGGATGTCCATCAGCACGATCTCGGGACGATGCTCGCGGGCGAGGGTCACCGCGGCCTCGCCGTCCTGCGCCTCGGCCACCACCTCGATGTCGGGCTCGGCGTCGAGCAGCACCCGGAACCCGGCCCGCACGAGCGCCTGGTCATCGGCCAGTTCAACGCGGATCACGGCCGTTGGACCGTGCGCTCATAGCCGGCCGGCGCCGGAAGCGACACGGTCACGCGCCATCCGCCTCCGGGGGCGGGCGCTGCCTCGAGCGTTCCTCCCAACGCCCGCGCGCGCTCGTGCATCCCGCGGACCCCGTTGCCGACGGACGGCGCCGGGGCGCTAGCCGCCGCCGTGGCTCCGTCGTCGGCGATCTCGATCCGAATCGCCTCCGGATCACGCGCGACACGGACCCACGCGTGCCGAGCGCCCGCATGGCGGACGACGTTGGTCAGCGCCTCCTGGACGATCCGGTAGCCGGCGCTGTGCACCGCGGCGGGAACCTCGCCGAGCGGCGCGACCTCCAGGATCGTCTCCAGCCCGGCGGCGCGTACGCCGGTGGCAAGCGACCCGAGGTCACCGAGGCCCGACGGGACGGTCAGCGGCGCGGCCTGATCGGGATCGCGCAGGAACTCCAGCGTCGTGCGCAGATCGCGCAGCGCCTCACCGCTGGTCTGCTTGATGTTGCGCAGGGCGTCGTGCGCGTTGGCCGGATCTCGCTCCAGCAGGTGAGCGGCGACTCCCGCCTGCACGTTGATCGCGGTCATCGCGTGCGCGACCACGTCATGAATCTCGTGCGCGACCTGGAGCCGCTCCGCGCCGACCCCCCGGAGCGTCTCCTGCTCGCGCGCCGTCGCGGCCCGCCGGGCCGATTCCTGGCGTGAGCGCAGCACGTCGCCGGCGGCAATGGCCAGCAGGCACAGGGTGACGTTGTAGGCAACGACGGGGAACGGATGCGCGTCATGCGCGAACGGGACGATGCTGACCGCGACGCACGGCACGGTGATCAGCGCGATCCACAACGAGCGCCGGCGATCCCCGTGTTGAGCGATCTCGAACAGCGCGATCAGCGGTATCAGCGCGACCACGTCGCCGGGGTTCAGCTGCCAGACTACGAGCACGATGCCCGCCGTCAGCACGGGCGCGAAGAGCAGGAAGGGCAGCCGCCGGCGCAGTCCGAGCGGAACACAGCCGACGATCGCGGCCAGCACGCCGATGGCGGTGATCGAGCCGGCTCCGCGGGTGATGACGGCGCCGATCAGCAGCGCGGGCGGGACCAGCGCCGTGGGTACCCAGTCACTGGTCAGGACGGTCCACCCGGAACGCGCGGCGCTGCCCCGCACGGGGCGCGGACCCACGGGCGCGGTGCGGTCGGCGCTCTCGGCCACGGCGCGCCCGATCATACGGGCCGCCACCGTGATCACGGGCCGGACATCCGCGGCTCGGCGGCCGCGGCGGCGGGCGGGGCTCCGGGGGCGCCCCGGGACCGGCGATGCAGCCTGCGGGGGGAGTACCAGTTCAAGCTGCCGAGCAGGGCCATCAGTGATGGGACAAGCAGCGAACGGACCACAAACGCGTCGACCAGGACGCCGGTTGCACTGGCGACGCCGATCTGCTGGATGAAGGAGATCGAGCTGGTGCTGAAGGCTCCGATCGCCACCGCGAGCAGGATCGCGGCGGCGGTGATCACGCGACCCGTCGCCCCGAGTCCGAAGGCAACCGCCTCGCGGTCGGGGCAGCCCTGCTCGCGGGCCTCCTTGATCCGCCCGAGCAGGAATACGCCGTAGTCGGTGGACAGTGCGAAGACCAGGACCGCGGTGACTAGGAAGTCACTGGGCTCGACGCCCCCGTTGGAGGTGTAGCCGAGCACGCCAGTCAACCGCCCATGCTGGTAGATCAGCACGAGCGGAGTGAGCGCTGTCCCCACCGTCAGGGCGTTCATGACCAGCGCCTTGGCGGGCAGCACGATCGAGTCGGTCATCAGCCACAGCACGATGAAGGTGAGCGCGGCGAGCAGGCCGACGGCCAGCGGCAGATGGGAGCCGATCGACGCCTGCTGATCGACGAACGCGGCCGCGTCGCCGGTGACGTGCACTCCAAACGGGCGTCGCTGGGCACGGATCGCCCCGACGATGCGCTGCGCGACCGGTCCTGACGAATCGCCCGCGACGGCGAGGTCGATCTGCCAGGCGGCGTGGCCGAGGTCCCGGGCATGGGCCGGACCGCTGACCCCCGGGATCGTGGCCAGACGCCCGGCGTAGCGCTGCAGGGTCGCGG
>JALYZB010000400.1 GCA_030945945.1 Actinomycetota bacterium
AAGTAGAGCATCGCGCTGCACAGCGCCGAGAACGACAACGTGATCATCTCGAGCACGATGCCAAGAGTGACCGCGATCGCCGACCCCCCCGAACCAGAACCCGACAGCGCAGTACCGACCCGAACGATCACGACGTTGATGACGCCGACGGAGATGACCAGTCCCAGGACGTGCAGGTAGCAGCCCGCGGTCAGCTCGCCGCTGCGCCGCAGAGCCCCGATCCAGGTGACGTCCTCGAGCGCTGCCGTTTGAGCGACAACGGCCCACCGGGCGAGCAGGAGCACGCCCGGGACGATCAGGAGGATGAATCCGAGGCCGGTGCCCAGCGCGGCGACGATCTGCGCTGCGGCGACGACCGGCAGGACGCGCGCTCCCCGCGTCAGCACCGCGTTGACCTGGGGCCGGCGGCGTCCACCAATTTCGACCACGGCGTTGACGTGCAACGCGGAGATCAGCGGGCCGACCAGGAGCAGATCGAGGACGAGCACGAACAACGCGGCCGACGCGCTGCCCCCGCCCTGGGAGAGCAGGCCACGCCCGTCGATCAGCAGGACGATCAGCGCGTAGGGAACGACCACGGCCAGGGTGATCTGCGCGAACAAGCCGGGATACAGCCCGTAGCAGCGCACCGCATCGGAGATCAGCTCCCTGACTGATTTCGGTCGTTCGAGGTCGACCGCAGTTGCTTCACCTGTCCTCATCCGCAACCCTCTCCCTGCCAACGACGAATCGCGCGCAGTCTATTCGCTGTGAGATCTGGCAAAGGAGGGGTGGGCTTGGTTCAGGTACCAGCCGAAGCTGCGATCGATCAGCCGGGCACGATCCAGCAGTCGCAGCCCGGCGAGCAGCACGCGCGGAGGCAGCGCCGGGATGATCCGCTGCAGGTGACCGGCGATCGCAAACGCTCGCCGGTGCTCGGCGCTGAAAGCGGCGTAGCGCGTGATGGCCTCGGCGCGCAGGCGTCGGTGCGCCAACACCGCGGTCAGCTCTCGCCCACAGGCGATGCCGAAGTAGAACGCGGTCCGTATGCCCTCGCCGGAGAGGGGGAAGCAGTGACCGGCGGAATCTCCGACGAAGAACACCGAATCCTCGGTGGCAGGCCGGAGGCGGTGCGGAAACCAGTTGCCCTGGTAGCGCATCTGTTCGAGCCCGAGCCGCTCGGCCAGCTCCACGGTGGGGCGGCGGACGTGGTCGGCCGAGACGTATGAGGCCACACCGACACGCGCCTCGCCGGCGGCCGGCACGCGCCAGCCGTACCCGTTGCGCACGATCGAGCGTTCGATCCAGACGTCGAGGTCCTCGCTGTCTCCGCTGGGATGGACCTCCAGGCCGCGCGACAGTGGCGCGTCCGGAGGCTGATAGCCGCTGTGGCCGAGCACTCGACGCCACCCCAGGGCGTCGACCACCAACGGCGCGCGCAGCACGCCTCGGTCGGTGACAACCGAGATCATCTCGTCCGCCGCCGGGGCGTGAGGCTCGGCCCGCCGTTCCACCTTGGCGGTCTCAAAACGGGCATCACTCTGCTGGTAGAGCAACTCGCACAGCCGACGGTAGTCAAACGACGACCAACTCCAAGGTTGCCGGTAACGCACCGAACCGTGGGGCGTGGTGAATCGCATGTGCGGGATCTCCTGGCAGATCGAATCCGACAGGCCCAGCGCGTGCAGCCAGGGGGTGGGCGCCGCGCAGGCAGACGTGGCGCGCTCCCCGATCTCATAGCGATCAATGAGCAGGACCGACGCCCCCGAGCCCGCCAGCTCCCGTGCCACCGCCAGCCCGGCGAAGCTCGCCCCACAGATGAGAACGTCGCTCGTTGTTCCGTCCAGCGGGCCGCGCTGGGCGCCCCGGGCCGTCGCCCGCACGGTCATGCCCGCCGCCTGCCACCGCGCGCCAACGCCGACACCGCCACCCCGGCCAGCTGCCAGGGCGGGACCCTGACCGGGGCGGCCAGGATGTCGAAGTCGAGCGCCTCTATGCGGTCAAGGATGCGCTCATAGACCGAGCGGGCCACGTGCACGCCGGGGCGCACCGACGCCGGGAGCGCACGGTCAAGGCTTCGGGAGCTTGCGAACAGACTCCGAGCTCGGTCCACCTCGGCCGCCAGGAGGCTGCGCAATCCGTCACTGGAACGCCGTTGCGCGATGTCGTCGACGCTGACGCCGTGGCGCGCGAGCTCGTCCGCCGGAAGGTAGATCCGGTCAAGCGCGTAATCCTCGGCGACATCGCGGATGAAGTTCGCCAGTTGAAAGGCACTGCCGAGCCTGGCCACTTCCGGGTGCAGCTCGGTGGGCGTGTCGAGCAGCGGCGCCATGACCATCCCGACCGCGCCGGCGCTCCCGCGCATGTACCGGTCCAGCTCCGCCCGGTTCGCGACGCGCACGGGGCCGCAATCGAGTCGCATCGAGTCCATGTAGATCGACAACTCGCTGAGCGGAAGCTCGTGCCGGCGCCCCGCGTCGACCAGCGCCGCGATCACCGGATGTCCGGAGCGCCCGCTGGCCCGTCCGCGGTCCAGCTCGGCCTGCCAGTCGTCAAGCGCGCGCCTGCGGGCGGCCGGATCCGAGGGACGATCGGCCCCATCCACGAGCTCGTCCGCCCCCCGCACGAACCCGTAGAGAGCGTGAACCGCCGGACGTATCTCCGGCGGCAGCCGCCGGGTCGCCCAGTAGTAGGTCGGGTCGTGGCGGCGCTGCATGCGCCCGCAGGCTCGGTAGGCCAAGCGCACTTCCGGGGAGAGTCCCGGCGACCGCGCAGCCGCCGAGGCGGAGCTGAGCCCTGGCCGGCCCCAGGCGGTCATAGCGCCTCCGCTCTGCGCACGGCCTCTTCGATGCCGTCGCTCGCGATCAGCTGCTGAAAGGCACGGACCAACGGGCGAAGACCGGCCATGCCCAAGCGCGCCTGGGCGCCGATCGCCTGAACGCGGGTCTCAGAGCGCAACGCGGCGCCACCGGACACCAACGGCTCGACCCAGTTGGCAAACAGCACGCGCGCCGTGCCGGAGCGTCGCCAGAGGCGAAACTCATCGGGATCGCTCAGCTGTGGATAGTCTCGGCGCAGCGTCCAGATCCGCCCCACGAGCCCCGACATCAGACCAAGCTCCTGCTCGCCGTCCAGGACTAGGAACGGGTCGTGTCGGAACAGGTCGTGGAACGAGAGGTCGACGGCCAAGCCCGGAATCCGCCAGCGGACCAGGCGCCCGAGGAGCCGCGAGTCATTCAGACCCACGCTGCTGGCACTCCGCCACAGACGCTCGGGGGCGCTTGTGCTCTCGCGAGCATGGGCGACACGGATCGTTGGGTCGGCGAGCCAATAGTCGAGATCAAACATTTCGGGCGCGTCAAAGAGCGACAGGCCCAAGCGAGCCCGCCAAGGCCTGTGCAGATAGTAGGTGACCTCCCGCGCCGGCCCTTTCGCACACCGCGGGCCAGGACGCGGGTATAGTGCGCGCCGGCGATGAGCAACCTCCTGGACTCCTTCTCGCTCACCGGCAAGGTCGCGATCGTCACCGGCGCATCATCGGGCCTGGGTGTCGCGTTCGCCACCGGTCTGGCCGAAGCGGGCGCGGATATCGCGATCTGTGCGCGACGGGTTGAGAAGCTCGACCAGACCAGGGCACAGGTCGAGGCGCTCGGCCATCGCTGTCTCGCCGTCCGGGCGGATGTCACCAACCCCGAGGATTGCCACCGCGTGGTGGACGAGGCCGTGAAGCGGTTCGGCCGCGTCGACGTGCTGATCAACAATGCCGGCACCGGCACCGCGGTGCCCGCCACGCGCGAGGCACCGGATGACTTTCGCCGGGTCATCGACATCAACCTGAACGGCTCGTTCTTCATGGCGCAGGCATGCGCTCGGGCGATGCGCGACCAGGGCGGGAGCATCGTCAACATCGGCAGCGTTCTCGGGTCGACCTCGGCATGCCTGCCCCAAGCCGCCTACGCCTCCTCCAAAGCCGCAATCATCGGCCTGACCCGGGACCTCGCTCAGCAATGGACGGGTCGAAAGGGCATCCGCGTCAACGCGCTGGCGCCCGGCTTCTTTGCGTCCGAGATGACCGACCAATACCCCGACGGCTACCTGGAACAGATGATGTTCCGCGTACCCGCCGGGCGCAAAGGGGAAGCGCGGGAGCTTGTTGCCGCCGCTGTCTTTCTGGCCAGCGACGCGTCGTCCTACGTCACTGGCGCTCTGCTCCCGGTTGATGGCGGCCTGCTCACGTCCTAGCCCGACCGCCGTCGCAGCCATCGACCCCCTGGTGGCTGAGCGAGCCGAATCTGGCTGAGACTCTTAGTGCAGTTGTGCGTTCGCGGGCCCGCGCCCAGCGGAGTCAGAGTGTCGCCTGAGAGGCTCAGCCTCGCTGCCGCCTGGAGCCTGCGCTCCGATTCGCAGCTCGTAGATCTGGACGCTGCTGCCGGTCGGTTAGGCGCGGGCTGGTCACTATGCGGCTGCTGCCGTCGGTGAGATGCCAGATCATCCGGGCTGGGAACGCGTCGCGCGCGGGTCGCGGGACGGTGAAATCGACCACGTAGGCGCCGCCGATCGCTGGGCTTACCCGTGAGCAGCTGCAGAAGCGCGTACTCCAGATTCGTCGCTCGGCCGAAGGTCTCGACCCGATCAGCGCCTGATCGCGTGTGGTTTGCTCAGCGAGTGCCGCGCTGGTTGTAGAGGTGTTTGGCCCAGACGTAGGAGGCCACGGTGATCCCGACGCTCCAGGCGATCGCGCCGACGGCGTTCCCGCCGATCCGCGTCCCGGTGAGCAGCCCGCGCAGGGTTTCGGTCACGGGGGTGAAAGGCTGATAGATGGCGAACTGGCGCAGCCCGGCCGGCATGGTGGCGGCGGGAACAAACCCGCTGCCGAGAAAGGGCAGCAGGGTCAGGAATATCGGCGTGTTGCTGGCGGTCTCGACGCTCTTGGCCGCCAGCCCGAGTGCGGTGGCAAGCCAGATCAGCGCGAGCGCGAACAGCATTAGCACGCCGATCGCAGCTAGCCAGGCGGCCGCGTCGGCGGTCGGCCGGAAGCCCAGGGCAATCGCGACGCCGAGGACGATGAGGATGCTGACCAGAGTCTGGATGAGACTCGCCAGCACGTGCCCGGTCAGCACGCACGCGCGGGCGATGGACATGGTGCGGAACCGGTCGATGATGCCCCCGGTCATGTCCATGGCAACCACGATGGCGGTGCCCTGGACCGCGGCGGCGACCGTCATCAGCAGGATCCCCGGGGTGAGGTAGTTCAGGTAGCCGGCGCGGCCGGCGTGACCGCCGGCCAACCCGCGCCCGAGCCCGGCGCCGAGCTGGCCGCCGAAGACATAGACGAATAGCAGTAAGAACACGATCGGCATCCCGACCAACATCAGCGTCAACGACGGGTAACGGCGCAGGCGCCGCAGATTGCGGCGCAGCATCGTCGCCGAATCGCTAACGGTGTACGCGAGGGCACTCATGGCACGGGGGCGTTTCCGGGGCTCAGGCGGCCGGTGACGGCGAAGAACACGTCGTCGAGATCGGGGGTGTGGATCGACAGCTGCGCGATCTCGACCCCGGCATCATCGAGTCGCTCGAGCACGTGGCGCAATGCGACGACGTTGCCGTCTGTGGGTACGCGCAGGATCATGTCGTCCTCCTCGCGAGAGGCGGTTGCCAGCGCGCGTTCAGCCGCACGCAGGGCGTCCGGGTCGGTGAACTGCAGCCGGAGATGGCCGCCGGGGATGTGGCGCTTGAGCTCGCCGGGGGTGCCCTCGGCGACAATCCGGCCACGGTCAAGGACCGCGATCCGGCCCGCGAGCTGGTCGGCCTCCTCCAGGTACTGGGTGGTGAGGAAGATCGTGACGCGCTCGGCCGCCAGTCCGCGGATCGCATCCCACATGGTGCGCCGGCCGCGCGGATCCAGACCGGTCGTCGGCTCGTCGAGGAAGATCACCCGCGGGGAGCCGACGAGCGTCATCGCCAGATCCAGCCGCCTTCGCATCCCGCCTGAGTAGGTCGAGGCCGGCCTGCGGGCGGCGTCGGCCAGTTCGAACCCGGCGAGCAGCTTCACCACTCGGCGTCGCCCCGCGTTGCGACCCAAATGGTTCAGATCAGCCATCAATCGAAGGTTCTCCTCGCCGGTGAACAGGTCGTCCACGGCCGAGAACTGGCCGGTCACGCCGATCGCTGCCCTCACCCCGTCGGAGTCGGTGAGTACGTCGTGACCGGTAACGCGCGCCTGCCCAGAATCCGCCCGGATCAACGTGGACAGGATCCGCACCATCGTCGTCTTGCCCGCACCGTTGGGGCCGAGCAGACCGAAGATCGTGCCCTCCCCAACCGTCAGGTCAACGCTGTCGAGTACGACCGTTTCCCCGAATGCCTTGCCCACGCCGGTGGCCTCGATCGCCGGCGCGCTCGCGCCGTTCACGATCGATCCCCTGGGCGGTGAGATGCGGCCGGCAGACGCCCCGCGGCGACCAACGCCTCGCGGCGCTCGTCCCACTCCTGCTGCAGCACGGGCATTCGCTCCAGCACGAAATCGGCGTATGCCGACACCTCCAACATCACCGCCTGACGCTCCGGTGGAGCGTCACGCACCACCTCCAAGCCCTCGCGTGCCAGCTCGCTCAGCTCCTCGTACTCGGAGATGTCCATACCGAGCGACTGCGGCGAACTCAGATCGATCTGCACCCGGTCCATCCGCTCGCCGGCCGCCCGCGAGCGACGGATCCCGTGCATCGTCTCCAGAACCTTGACCGCGCCCGCAATCGCGCTCCGGCTGGCCAGCAACGCCTCAGCCAGTTCACCGATGCTCGGCTCCGGCGGGTCACAGACCGCGAGATAGCCATGCAGGCGGCCCACCATCGGCGGAAACGCGTAACGACGGGCGTAGAAACGCCCCATGTGATCGGCGAAGGTGATCTCTGCGTCGGTCGGCATGGCGACATCATACACAGATCGCTGCGATCACACGGATCTCTGCTATCTCAGGCCCAGATGCGAAGCCGTCCGATATCGCGACGCACCCACACCAGTGTCGAAGCAGTGATCCGGCGCAGCTCGGCGGTGCGATCCCCGGACGCATAGATCGCGCCGATCTGGCGGCCCACGCCCGCGCCGGCGTTGGCACCATCGCCGCGATCCCAGTTGGCCTGCGCGGCGCGGCGGATGTCATGCACGGAGGATGCGAACTGCCGGGATCCGATGTGGCGCATCATCTGCACCCTGCG
>JALYZB010000420.1 GCA_030945945.1 Actinomycetota bacterium
GCGTAGGAGGACAGCGACCCGATCAGGCCGATGTTCGGACCCTCGGGGGTCTCGATCGGGCACATGCGCCCGTAATGGGTCGGGTGCACGTCGCGGACCTCGATCGGGGCGCGCTCACGAGTCAGGCCACCGGCCCCCAAAGCGCTAAGACGCCGGCGATGGGTGAGACCGGACAGCGAGTTGGTCTGGTCCATGAACTGCGAGAGCTGGCTGGAGCCGAAGAACTCCTTCAGCGCGGCCACCACGGGGCGAATGTTGACGATCGTCTGAGGCGTGATCGTGTCGGCGTCCTCGGTGGTGAGGCGCTCACGCACGACGCGCTCCATCCGGTACAGCCCGATCCGGAAAGCTTCCTGGATTAGCTCGCCGACGGTACGCAGGCGGCGGTTACCGAAGTGCTCGTACTCGTCGAGGTGATCCTGGATCGGCTCGCGGGGCATCGAGACGGCCTCAGCCGCGTAATCCATCTTGGTGTCCTCGCCGAGCTCCTCGGACATGCCGAGGATGCGGGGTAGCGAAACGAGCTCCTTGACCAGGGCGATGATGTCGTCATGGGTCAGGGTGCGCGAGTCGAGATCGATGTCCAGATTGAGTCGCGAGTTGAGCTTGTAGCGACCCACGCGCGTGAGGTCGTAACGCTTGGGATCGAAGAACAACTGGTTGAGCAGCGCGCGAGCGGCGTCGATCGACGGCGGCTCGCCGGGGCGCTGCTTCTTGAACAGCTCGATCAACGCGCCCTCTTCGGTACGTGTGACCTCGGGGTCGGCGTCCACGGTGTTGCGGATGTAGAGGCTGTTCTCGAAGAGATTGAGGATCTCCTCGTCGGTGGCGTAGCCCATCGCGCGCAAGAGAACGGTGACCGGGAGCTTGCGCTTGCGGTCGATGCGGACGTAGACGCGCCCCTTCTTGTCGATCTCGAGCTCGAGCCACGATCCACGAGCCGGCATCAGATTGGCGATGAAGACCTGCTTCTCACGGTCCTTGGGCTCCATCACGTAGGCGCCCGGGGAACGGACCAGCTGCGTGACCACCACACGCTCGGTGCCGTTGATGATGAACGTGCCGCGCTCGGTCATCCACGGGAAGTCACCCATGAATACGGATTGCTCGCGAATTTCGCCCGTCTCACGGTTGATGAAGGCGACCGTGACGGTCAACGGGCGGGAATAGGTCAGGTCCTTCTCGCGGCACTGTTCGAGGCTGGCCACGGGCTCGTCGAACGTAAATTCCCCGAACTGGACCGCGAGGTTGCCGGTGTAGTCCTCGATCGGCGAGATGTCGTCGATCGTCTCCCGCAGGCCACCCCCGTTGGGGTCGGTCAGCCAGGCGAAGGACTTGCGCTGAATATCGATGAGGTTGGGGACTTCCAGGACCTTGTTCAGGCGCGCGAAACTACGGCGCGTCCGGGGGGCGTGAGCGGTTGCCAAGACGGCGACTCCTCGGGGCGGTCGGGAGGGTGAGAGCGTACGTTTCGCGAGCCCGAGGGCTCGGCAAAGCGCGACCAGCAAAGATAGCACACGGCGGCGATGCCCTGTGCAGGGTCAATCAGCTCTCACGGACCCCGCCCCCGGTCACCGCGTATGTTGCGCGGTACCGCATGGTTTGGGCGGCTACGGCTATTGGCTGACGAGGGCAGTGTAGGGGGAAAACCGCGCTGGCACAAGCACCAGTGCCGCGTGACGCAGCTTGCCCGGAAGGCCGCTCAGCTGACGGCGACGCCGAGCGAGGACCGCCGGCGGCCGGCGGCGGCGAGAGAAGCGGCGCAGCGGTCGAATCCGGCGGTGGGACGATCGGCGCGATGAACCCGCGACCGCCGAGCTCAGTTCTCGGTAAACGGCCACGCGCCCCGCACCCGGGGGTGCGAAGCGCGCGCTGAAGGCGCGGGACTACTTGAGCTCGACGCTGCCGCCGGCCTCTTCGAGGTCGGCCTTGAGCTTGTCGGCGTCGGGCTTCTCGATGCCCTCCTTGACAGGCTTGGGAGCCTCGTCAACGAGCGCCTTTGCCTCCTTGAGGCCGAGACCCGTCGCGGCGCGAACGACCTTGATCACCTGGATCTTCTTGTCGCCCGCAGCGGTCAGGATCACGTCGAAAGCGGTCTGCTCCTCGGCGGCCTCACCAGCGCCGTCGCCGCCCGCACCGCCGCCCGCCGGGGCGGCTGCGGCAACTGCGGTTGCGGAGACGCCGAACGCCTCCTCGAGCGCCTTGATGCGCTCGGACAGCTCGAGGACGGAAATCGTCTTGAGCTCGTCGATCCAATCTTCAGTACTAGTGGCCATGCTTGCTCCTTACTCGTCGGACGGCGGTTCCGCGTCCGACGCGGTTTCCGTTTCAGTTTCTGAAGTTGCTTCGGCCTCAGCCTCGGGCGCAGCCGGGGGGTCAGCCTCAGCGACAGGGGTCTCCTCGGCATTAGCCTCGGCTGCGGGCGCCTCGGCCTCCGCCGCGGGTGCCTCGGCCTCCGCCGCGGGCACCTCGGGTTCAGCAGCCGCCGCCGGGGCCTCGCCGGACACGAGGGCGGGCGGGTCCATGTCCGCGATTGCCTGCAGCTGGATGGCGATCCCCGCAATCAGCGCGTTCAGTCCCCGGACCAGTCCGGTGATCGGCGCCGCGATCGTGCCCACGAGCTGGCCCTGGAGCACCTCGCGGGAGGGCAGACGGGCGATCGAGCGCACGTCATCGGCGGTGAGCACATCGCCGTTGAGCAGACCGCCCTTGAACTCGAGCCCGTTGTTGAGCTGCCGCGCGGCGTCGTTGAGCGCCTTGGCGGCCAGCGCGGCGTCACCTCGGACAAGGGCCAGCGCGGTCGGGCCGATCAGCATCGGCTTCAGGTCACTGACTCCGGCCTGGTCGGCGGCGCGCTCTGAGAGTGAGTTCTTGACCACCCGGAAGCGGGCGTCGGCGTCGCGCAGCTTGGTCCGCAGCTCGGCTACCTGGGCCACGGTGATGCCCCGGTAGTCGACGGCGAAGATCGCTTCGGCAGATCCGATCTGCTCGGCGATCTCGTCGACTACGGCTGCTTTTTGGTCTCTGTTCATATCGGTGTGCTCTCTCTCACGAGCAACGCCCGCTCAAGGGGGGGCGTCGATTCGTTGCCGGATGCCAGCGCGGCGTCCGAAACGTTTCGAGGCTCACCTGCTCCGGGCTTAGGCGCGCTGGCGGCCGGAGGTCTGGGGCGTGTCTCTTTGGTGGGGCGGAGACGATTCTAGGCGGCGACGGGCTCCTCGACGATGTCTCGGGTCCGCGAGGGGTCGACCTTGATGCCGGGCCCCATCGTGGTGGCCAGGGTGACC
>JALYZB010000428.1 GCA_030945945.1 Actinomycetota bacterium
CATGGTGACGGGGGAGCGCCGCCACCGCCACCACGGGGCAGTCCGTCGCCCGGCAGCGCCCGGGCGACGATGTGGTCAGCCAGCGCCGGACGGGGCTCAGCCCCGCCGGACGCACGACCGCTCCCCCGAGCCGAACCGGGTTGAGCAGCACGACTCGGGTCGGGGTCCGGATGCCGGCCGCCGCCAGCAGACCGTTCACGCGGGTCTGCAATGCGGTCGATCCCGGCCCCTGCGCGGTCAGGCGAACCGCCCGGTCCAGCGCCGGGGTGGCGCGCAGCTGGGCCCGCGCGGCCTGGTCGGCGGCGATCGTCGCCTCCCCGGCCATCCCGCAGGCCAGGGCGTTGGCCACCGCGAGCCCGGTTGCCGTCGCCAGCCACCGCCCCGGGCGTCGGCCGCGCGCCCACACCAGGACGAGCGGGGCGAGCAGCGCGCGCGGCGTGACAGCCACTAGCCGCCGCGAGCGCGCCGGTAGTGCCTGCGCGCCTTGACGCGCCCACCGCACGCCGACATCGAGCACCAGCGACCCGATCGGTTGCGCGATCGGTCATAGAACAGCCAGCCGCAGTGCTCGCCGGGGCAGACCTTCATCCGCGACCAGCTGCCGTCGCGCATGGCCTCGGCGACGATTGCCAGCAGGTCGCCCATGGCTCCGGGCAGTCCGGCGGAGCGCGCGCCCGTCACCGTGGCGCCGTCGGGACCGAACCGCAGCTCCACGCGCGCCTGCGCTGCGATTGCGTCCAGCCGGGCTGCTGCCGCGGACCCAGCGTTTCGGTCAGGCCCCGCGGCGGCGGCTGTGCGCAGGCTCTCACGGAGGGTGAGCGCGTGGATCAGGTCCGCAGCGGTGAGCCGGCCGAGCGGCGGCCAGCCGACGGTCCGCATCCAGTCTGCGAGCGCGGCGGGGGAGTGCAGCCGATCCGCTCCGAACCGGACGCCGAGATCGAAATGGGTGTTGACGAAGGCCTGCACAACGGCCAGTCGTCCCGGGGCCGGCGGACGTCTTCCGGGCTGGGCACCCGCGGCTGGCAGCTGATCGATGCTCTCACCAGTCATGACGTCATGGTTGGTGACAATACGCCGAGCCGACTCGGTTTGCCAACCTTGGCGATGGCCGGCCCGCCCCCGGCCCTCATGGCGTCACCCCCGCGGCGAGCCCACCGGTGACGGCGCGGACTGCCCGTATACTCAAAGGTTCCCCGACGAGGAGCGCGGCGTGCAGGAAATGGTCATCTACGGCGTCAGCTTTGACATGGTCGGCAAGCAGCCGATCGTGCTGCTGAAGACCGTGGAGAGCAACAAGTTTCTGCCGATCTGGATCGGTCACCCGGAGGCAGCGGCGATCCTCATGAAGCTCCAGGGCGCCTCGACGCCGCGGCCGATGACCCACGACCTGCTCTCCGAGATGCTCGGCGAGCTCGAGGTGGAGTGCACGCGCGTCTCGGTCACCGAGCTGCGCGAGAACACCTTCTACGCCTCGATCAGCCTGCGCGCCGGCGGCCGCGACCTCGAGATCGATTCACGCCCCAGTGATGCCCTGGCTCTCGCCGTCCGCTCCGGTGCCCCCATCTTCGCCGCCGACGAGGTGATCACCGAGTCCGCAATCGAGTTCGAGCACGAGGTTGAGGACACCGAGGAGGTCGTCGAGAAGTTCAAGGACTTTCTTGACCAGGTGACCCCGGAGGATTTCGCCGCCGACGAGTAGCTCGGGGCACCGCAGCCAGGATGCGCTCGATCAGCGAGTCGAAGCTGATGCCGGCCGCCTCGGCGGCCTGGGGGAGCAGGCTCGTCTCGGTGAGACCGGGGATCGGGTTGACCTCGAGCACGAACAGGTCGCCGGCCGCGCCTTCCAGCATCAGGTCCACGCGGGCAAAGCCGCGACAGCCGAGCAGCCGGTAGACCGCAAGGGCCACCTCCTGTGCCCGCGCGGTCACCGCGGGCTCGAGCTCGGCGGGACATTGAAAGCGGGTCCGGCCGATCTCGTAGCGCGACTCGAAGTCGTAGAAGTTCTCCTGCTCGGGGACGGCCTCGACGATCGGCAGCGCGATCGGCTCGCCGTCGTCGTCGAGCACCGACACGGCCAGCTCGCGCCCGGCGACGTAGCGCTCGAGCAGCACCTTGCGATCATACGAGAAGGCCGACACGAGCGCGGCGGGCACGTCGGCCGTGTTCCGCGCGAACTTGATCCCCAGGGCCGAACCCTGGCGGGCCGGCTTGACGACGATCGGAAAGGCCAGGCGCTCCTCGATCGCCGGAAGCGCACGCCCGGCGCCGAGCGTCTCGAACGCGGTCTCGTTGAAGGCGTAAAAGTCAGGGGTGGGCAGGCCGTGGTCGCGCATCGCGTGCTTGGCGAGAACCTTGTCCGCCGCGCGGATGCAGGCCGAGACGCCCGAACCTGTGTACGGGATCCCTAACACCTCGAGCAGCTCCTGCACGGTGCCGTCCTCACCGTCGCGCCCATGCAGGGCCACGAAGACGACCTCGGGAGCGGCCGCGTTGAGGTCGTCGACCAGCTCGGCGCCGACGTCGATCGCCAGCACCTCGTGGCCCAGGCGTTCCAGGGCGTCCTGAACCCGCGCGCCCGAGCGCAGCGATACCTGTCGCTCCAGCGAGCCCCCGCCCTTGAGGACCGCGACCCGGGTCATGCGGCCCGGACCCTCAGCCGGCGCGCTTGCGCGGGGCGGGCAGGCGGAGAATCTGGGCCAGCTCGTCAGGCCGGACCGGGGGCGCGTCCGAGCGCGGCCGACCTTCGGCTGCGTCCGGTCCCGGACGAGTACCGGCCCCACGGCCGGACCGCGCGGCCGGCGCGCGTGCGCCCGTCAGGGTGCCGTACATCTCCAGCTGCTCGTGCACGACCTCGCCGATCCGGCGGATCCCCTCGCGGATCTCGTCCTCTCCGACCCCGGAGAAGTTCAACCGCATCGACGCCGCGCCGCGGCCGTCCACGTAGGCCGCGCGCCCGGGGACGAACGCGACCTGCTCGCGCAGCGCTCGGGCCAGCAGGTCGGTCGTGTCGATGAAGTCGGGCAGCGTCGCCCACAGGAACAGGCCCCCCTGGGGCCGGGTCCACTCCGCCTCGCGCGGGAAGTGCTCGGCGAGCGCGTCGAGCATCACGTCCCGGCGGCGGCGGTAGATCTCGACCAGAGACCGCAGATACTCAGCCCACGGACCGGCGTCGAAGTAGGCACAGACGAAGTACTGCGAGATCGAGGAGGAGCACAGATCCGACGCCTGCTTGCCGATCTGCATCTTGGCCAGGATCGGCGGCGGGGCCAGCGTCCAACCCAGCCGGACGCCGGGGGAGAGGATCTTGGAGAACGTGCCGGCGTAGATGACGAAGTCCGGATCCATCGAGTACAGGGTCGGCAGCGGTTCACCCCCGTAGCGCAGCAAGCCGTACGGGTTGTCCTCGAGCACGAGCAGCTCTCGCTCGGCAGCGACCGCCACCAGCTCCCGGCGGCGGTCCAGTGACAGGGTCACGCCGGCCGGGTTGTGGAAGTTGGGCACCGTGTAGATGAACTTCGGGCGCCGGCCGCTGGACTCGAGCTGATCGAGTGTGGCCTGCAGCTCATCGGTGCGCATCCCGTCCTGGTCGACCGTGATCTGGACGACGTCGGCCTGGTAGGCGCAGAAGGTCGGGATCGCGCCCGGGTAGGTCGGCGCTTCGGCGACGACGACGTCACCGGGGTCGAGCAGCGTCTTGCAAACGAGGTCGATGACCTGCTGGCCCCCGGTGGTGATCAGCACCTCGTCGGGATCGATGGTCATCCCCTCGGCCGCCATCACGCTGGCCACGCAGGCCTTGATCGCGGACAGGCCCTCGGTGGGTCCATACTGCAGCGCCCGGGCGCAGGACTCGCTCGCCACCGTCCCCATCAGAGCGGCATATGAATCCGGCGGGAAGGTGGTCGTGTCCGGCAGTCCGCCGGCCAGCGAGATGACGTCATCTCGCTCGGTCAGTGCCATCAGGTCGCGCATTGCCGAGGAGCGCATCACCTTGGTGCGCTCGGCGAACAGTCCGGCGTAGCGCTCGATGTCCCGGGCCGTGGACCGTGGTCGCCGGGAGGTCCCGTCCCCGGTCGGGCTCACACGGCCCTCTCGTCTATCGTCACGCCTCGGCACGGTACAGCACGGTGAATCTCGCTTTTGACATCTGCACGGGGGTGGGCGTCGCCGCGGCGGTGGGGGTCAGGCCGTTCCTGCCGGCGCTCGCGGTGGGGGCGCTCGGGGCGGGCGACGTGCAGATCGACTTCGCCCACTCGGACTTCTCTTTCCTGCAGGGCGCGCCTTTCCTGCTGATCATGGTCGTCGGCGCCGTCGCCCTGGCGGTGATCGAGCGCCGGCTGGGTCGCGAGCGACTCGACACGGGAGCGATGGCCGCCGGGCTCTCGCTCGTCGCGCTGGCCGTCGGGGCGCTGCTGTTCGCGGGTTCACTGGGTCGTGATCACCATCCGTACTGGCCCGGTCTGATCGGCGGGATCCTGTGCGCCGCGGTTGGGGTGATCGCCACCCGGCCATTGCTCGCCCGCGTGCGGGCCCGTCTCGACGCCGCCAGCGCCGTTGCGCTGCCGCTGTTCGCCGAGGCGAGCGCCCTGCTCGGCGCCGTGCTCTCGGTCCTGCTCCCGCCGGTCGGAGTCCTCGTCCTCGTCCTGCTGCTCTGGCTCCTGATCGCCGGTCGGGGCCGCAGCGAGCAGAAGTACGCCGGCTTGCGCATCCTGCGCTGACGTGCGCGCCACGCCCAAGAAGCTCGTGCTCATCGTCGTTGACGCGATGAAGCCGTCGATGCTCGAACGAGCGATGGCGGGCGGTCGTGCGCCCGCGCTGTCACTGATCCGTGACGCGGGCTGCTACGTCGGTGACTGCGTGGCCGCGTTCCCGTCGGTGACGCCGGTCTGCGCGGCCACGATCACCACCGGCGTGGGACCCGACCGCCACCTGATCCCGAGCATGAACTGGTATCACCGCGACGAGGGCCGCTACGTCGAATACGGCTCGAGCTTCTCGGCCTCGCGCCAATTCGGGGTGGTGCGCTCGCTCACCGACACCGTCTACCGGATGAATGACGAGCACCTCTCCCGCGAGCTGCAGACCGTGTTTGAGACGCTCGACGACGCCAACGTGCGCACCGCCGGCACGACGTACCTGATCTACCGGGGCCGGCATCCGCACGAGGTGGCCCAGGAGTCGGCACTCGGGCGGATCGTTACCTCGACGCTGTTTCGCCGCACCGTCGACGGCCCGCGCGAGCTCTTCTATGCCGACCTCTACGCCTCGCGCAAGACCGGTTGCCGCGGGCAGCTCGGCCTCCCCGGTGCGCGTGATCAGCACACCGGCTGCGTCGGCTCCTACCTCGAGGAGCGTGATCTCTACGACTTCATGCTCTTCTCGCTGCCCGACAACGACGCCTACTCGCACCGCAACGGCCCCCACGCCCAGGTGACCTCGTTGGCCGCCGCCGACCGCCAGATCGAGCGGCTCATGCACGCGGCGGGCGGGGCGGAGGAGTTCCTGGACAGCCACGCGGTGGTGGTCTGCTCTGACCACTCCCAGGCGCCGGTCGAGTCGAGCATCCGCCTCGACCTCGCCTTTGCCGACTTTGATGTCGCCGCCCCGAGCCCATCACGCTCGATCGGGGCCGAGGTCGCGCTGAGCCCGGCGCAGCGTTCGGCGATGATCTACGCACTGGACGAGGATCATCGCGAGGCGCTGATCACCCGCTCGGTCAAGGCAGTGTGTGACCTCGAGGGCGTTGATCTGACCATGTTCAAGGGCGGAGACGGGGAGGCGGTGGTCCGCAGCCGGCGTGGCGAGCTGCGGTTCGCCCCCGGCGGCGAGCTCAGCGATCTGCGCGGCGAGCGCTGGAGCGTGGAGGGAGAGCTCGGCGTGCTCCGGGCCGAGCTGCAGGACGGACGGTTTCTCAGCACCGAATACCCCGATGCGCTGACCCGGGTCTGGTCGGCCCTGCACTGCCCTAACGCGGGGGAGGTCCTGCTGTCGGCGGCGCCCGGCTTCGAGTTCGTGGACTGGGGCGGCTCAGACCACGTCGGCGGCGGCTCCCACGGCTCGCTGCACCGCTCGGACTCGCACGCCGCCCTACTGTGGTGCGGGACCGGGCCAGACTCACCCCGGGCCCGCGAGCAGTGGTCACTGCGCGACGTGACCCCGATGATCCTCGATCATTTCACCCGCGGCACTTGGATCCCGGAATCCCGCCCATTAGGAGCGAATTAAGGCCCGGGCGCTCTTACGAGGCTCAGGACAGCGGCCGATACATTGACCCGATGCCCGACGAGCTGCTCAGCGCCACCGTCGTCCTGCCGTTTCACCACCGGCTCCGGCTCGGCGTCCGCAAACCCAAGAACTGGCTGCAACTCGGGCGCTTTGTCGCCGTTGGGGCCAGCGGCTACGTCGTCAACCTGGCGGTGTTCGCGGCGTGCGTGCATCTGCTCGGGATCGACTACAAGCTCGCCGCGGTGGCCGCATTCGTGGTCTCGGTGGTCAACAACTTCTGGTGGAACCGCCACTGGACGTTCGGCGCCAAGACCGCTCACCCGGTTGCGCAGGGGGTGAAGTTCCTCGCCGTCTCGCTGGTCACCTTCGGTTTTACCTACGTGATCCTCGTCTCGCTGGTGGACGGCACCGGTATGGCCAAGGTGGTCGCGCAGGCGATCTCGATCGTGGCCGGGACGCCGCTGTCGTTCGTGGGGCAGAAGCTGTGGAGCTTTCGCGCCTAGGGGAAGCCCGAACGGCCCTGTGCCGCGCGCGCCCCTCGCTTGCCGCCCCGCGCGCGCTGTTCGCGCTCGCCGCTCTGATCCTTGTCCTGCTGGGCCTGCCCGGCGCCGGTCAGGCTCGCGCGGCCACACCCCCGCCGGCCACGGCCTACGCGCCGCTGGTGACCGCCGCCCCGTCGGGGTCACCGACGCTGGTCACCAACATGGCCAGGGCCCCCGCCGGCGACACCCTGATTCCGTCGCGGGTGCTGGCGATCGCCAACGCCGACCCGCGCGTCCGGGCCGTCCGCCGTCAGTACCCACACGCGATCCCGTACGTGTACACGCACGACAACCGGGCCTGGCAGGTGAGCTGGTTCTCTAAGGGCAAACCCCAGCGCGAGCAGATCCAAGTCTACGTCGACGACCACGTGCGGCGCGTGACCCAGGTCTGGACGGGCTGGCAGGTTGCCTGGGGGATGGCCCGGGGCTATCCGGGCGCGTTCGGGCGCCACGTCAATGCGGTCTACCTGTGGCTGCCGCTGTGCCTGCTATTCCTGGCTCCATTCGTGCCCTGGAGACGTGGCCGCCGGCGCCTGGGCCTGCTGCACCTCGATCTGCTCATGCTGCTGGGCTTCTCGATTTCGCTGGCCTTCTTCAACCACGCCGACGTCGGCATGTCGGTGCCGCTGGTGTACCCGTTCCTGGTCTATTTCCTGGTTCGGATGCTGCTGCTCGCGTTCGGTCGCGGCGTTCCGCGCCGGCCGCTGGAGCTCGCTTTGCCGACCTCATGGCTGCTGTGCGGAGCGGTCTTCCTGATCGGGATGCGGGTGGGCCTGAACATCCTCGGGTCCAATGTGATCGACGTCGGCTACGCCGGCGTGATTGGCTCCGACAAGCTGATTCACGGTCACCTCCTGTACGGCCTGTGGCCCCACGACAACCAGTACGGCGACACCTACGGTCCGGTCACCTACTTCGCCTACGTGCCCTTTAGGTTGATCTTCGGCTGGAGTGGCAGCTGGGACGCGCTGCCCGCCGCCCACGCGGCCGCGATCGCCTTTGACCTGCTCACCGCGGGCGGCCTGTACGTTCTCGGCCGGCGCATCCGCGGGCACGCGCTCGGGGTGGTGCTCCTCTACGCCTGGGTCTCCTATCCGTTCACGCTCTACGCACTGAGCGCTAACACCAATGACTCGCTGGTGGCCGCGACGCTGGTGCTGGCGCTGCTGGCGATCACCTCGGCGCCCGCCCGGGGGGTCGCGGCGGCCGTCGCCGGCCTGACCAAGTTCGCGCCCCTCGCGCTCGCGCCGCTGCTGCTGCGCGGGACCGGAGAGAGGCCGCGGGAGCGCTCGGCCGTGGTCTTCATCGCTGCCTTCGGCATCGCGGCGTTCGTGGCCATGCTGCCGGTCCTGCTCAACGGTGACCTGCACTACTTGTGGAAGGACTCGATCGCCTACCAGTCCAGTCGCGTGACGCCGTTCTCGGTGTGGGGGTTCTACGGCGGGCTCGGCCCCCTGCAGCACTTCCTCCAGGGCATGACGGCCGGGGCGGCGATCCTGTTCGCGTTCGTGCCGCGGCGTCGGGGCGTGGTGGAGGTGGCGGCGCTCGGCGCCGTGCTCCTCATCGCGCTGCAGATCATCGGCAACTACTGGCTATATCCGTACGTCGTCTGGTTCTTCCCGCTCGTCGCGGTGGCGCTGTTCGCCGGGCATCCCGAGCGCCCGCTCGAGCGCCGCCCCGAGGTTTTCGCCGCCCCGCGCCGCGTGGCCGAGCCCGTCGCGCTGGCCTAGCCCAAGGGCTCCGTCAGCCCGTCGCGGCGGGCTCGTGCACGGCCTCGATCGCGGCCGCGCGCAGCGGTTGCTCGGCGGTCGTGATCAGCACCCCCTGCAGCCACGGATCCTCAGATGATGTCTCAAAGCGCACGGGCATCTTGGTTCGCATCGACTCGATCGCCTGCTCGCGCTTGACGCCGATCACCCCGCCGCGGGGGCCGGTCATACCCACATCGGTGATGTAGGCGGTGCCTCCCGGCAGCACGCGTGCGTCTGCCGTGGGCACGTGGGTGTGAGTGCCGACGACCGCAGTCACCCGGCCGTCGAGGTACCAGCCGAGCCCGACCTTCTCGCTCGTGGCTTCGGCGTGTATGTCCACCAGCACATGGTCCACGCGGCCGTCCAGGCCCTCGAGCACGCTGTCGGCCTCCAGGAATGCGGGGCGCCCGACATCCATGAACAGGCTCCCCGACAGCGAGACGACCCCGAGCCTGACGCCGCGGCGTTCCACGATGCACACTCCGTGGCCGGGCTGGCTGCGCAGATAGTTGGCCGGGCGCAGGATCCGGTCCTGCGTATCGAGGTAGAGGTAAATTTCGCGCTGGCGATAGGTGTGGTTGCCGAGCGTGATCACGTCGACGCCGCCAGCGAACAGCTGCTCGGCGATCTTGGGCGTGATGCCGAGGCCGCCGGCCACGTTTTCGCCATTGACGACCAGGAAGTCATAGCCCAGACGCGCCTTGAGCGCGGGCAGGAGACCGAGCAGGGTTCGCTTGCCCAGCCCGCCGACCAGGTCGCCGACGAACAGAATGGTGGCTGACTTGCTCATATCCGGTCCCGGACCATACTTCCACGTCGATGCGTTTCCGGGTCCGCAGACAGGACGGCACGCCACCGGCCGGCGATCAGCCGGCGCCCGAGCCCGAGCCGAATGGGGTGCCCGGTCAGGACGCGGGCGACGCGCCGCCCGAGCCTGAGCTGATTCCGGTCGCCACCACGGTCGCGCCGGTCATCGTCCCCCGCTGGGTGCAGCTCGTGCTGCTGCCGCTCGCCCTGCTCGGGTTGTGGGCGCTGGCCCGGGCCGCCGGACCGGTGCTGCTGCTCCTGATCGTTGCGAGCCTGATCGCGCTGATCCTCGCCCCGCTGGTGCGGGTGCTCTCGCACCGCCTGCCGCGCGGCCTGGCCATCCTGATCGTTTACCTGGCCGGCGTCGCGATCCTGGCCGGGATCGGCTTCCTGCTCGCCAGCCCGGTCTCAGCCCAGATCGCGCACTTCAAGAACAACCTGCCGGGGATCATCGCCGGCGCCAACCGGGACCTCGCCAATGTGCAGAACTGGCTCAATCAGCACGGGATCAACCTGCACATCAGGCAGCAGGGCCAGAGTGCCCTAGACACCCTGCAGAAGACCCTGACCAAGCGCTCGGGGGCGATCGTCTCCTTCTCGCGTGACCTGCTGGCCTCGATCGTGACGATCGGGTTTGACGTGGTCCTGGTGCTTGTGCTCTCGATCTACCTGCTGCTCTACGGCCGCCAGATCGGAGACCTCGTGCGCTTGGTGATGCCCCGCGGTGACGGCACACCCGAGGACGACTATCCCCGGCTGGTCCAGCAGGCGGTGTCCGGCTACGTGCGCGGTCAGCTGCTGTTCAGCCTGACGATGGGGGTCAGCGCCGCGCTGGCGCTGACCATCTTCGGCCTGGTCGGGATCTTCCCCGACGGTGAGCGCTACGCGATCTTCCTGGGCGCCTTCTACGGCCTGATGGAGTTCATCCCCTATATCGGCCCGATCATCGGACCGCTGCCGGCCGTGCTGCTGGCCCTGTTCACGAATCCAATCAGTGCGGTCTGGCTGATCGTCCTGTTCATCGGCCTGCAGCAGCTCGAGGGCCACGTCGTCGCACCCCAGGTGTTCCGCATCTCGCTGCGGATCAACCCGATCCTGATCATCCTCGCGCTGCTGATCGGCTACCAGCTGTACGGAATCGTGGGTGCCCTCGTCGCGCTGCCGGTGCTCGCCGTTCTGCGCCAGACGGTTGTCTACCTGCGCCGCCACCTCGTGCTCGAGCCGTGGGGGGTGCTGGGCGGCGGCGTCGGGCTGCTCGACTTCACGCCCGACCGATGTCCGGACTGCGACGCGAGAGCCAGCGCCGGCGACGCCTTCTGCCGGGAGTGCGGCGCGTCTCTGGAGCCGCGCGTGCGCAGCTCGAACTAGCCCCCCGTGTCCGCCACGCTCGAGCCCGCCGGGCAAGCCCCGCGCGGCCTTCTTCGATCGGGTCCCGCCCGGTCGCGGCACGATTGCGCTCGGTGGTCGGGGGGTCAACGTCGGCCACTATGCCGGCGCGCTGCTGTCTTCGGTCAGCGCGATCAGGGTCTCCTCGCGCGCGCAGGCGATTGCCACCGTCCGCAGTGGGCAGGCGCTGGCCGCGGTGATCATCCCCGCCGACCTGCCGCAGCAGATCCAGAGCCTGGTCACCCAGGGGATCGGCAGCCCGTCGGTCGAGGTGATCCTCAACCCTCGCGATCCGATCGAGCGTCAGGTGGTCGACCAGGCCATCACCACGCGCCAAAATGAGGTCGAGCAGTCGGTCTCAAAGCAGCTGCTGGGGGTCGCGATCGCCGATCTGCAACAGGTGCTCGGCGGCGGTCAGGTCCATGCGTTGGGCCAGACCGTCCACTTGCTCGGTCTGGGCAACGCCCGTGCGATCGTCGCCGGCACGCTCGCCAGCCTGCCGCGCGGTTCACCCCTGCGCCCGGCGTTCGGCCAGGTGATCTCCTTCGCGGATCTCGCCATCCAGGGACTGAGCTTCGCCAGCCCGGCGCTGGGCACGATCGGCACGCCGCTCGCGGTGCACCAGACCCAGCTCGCCGGGCGCACCACCCCGACCGACGCCTATGCGGCGGCGATCGGGGTGATCGTCTCGTTGATGTTCGTCGGCGTGCTGCTCGCCTCCGGGCTGCTCGCGCTCGAGCGCAGCGAGAACGTCTACGCGCGCCTGGTCCGCGGCCTCGTCTCTCCGGGTCGGCTGCTGGCCGAGAAGATCGCGCTCTCGGCCGCCTGCGCCACCCTGGTGACACTCGTGATGGCTGCGTTCGTGTCGCTGTTCGTGTTCCTGGACTGGGCGCGTCTACCGCTCTGGGTGCTGACCCTGGGCGTCGGGGCGATCGCCTTTGCGGCCCTCGGAGTGACGATCGGCGCCGTCGCCCGCGAGGTGAGCGCGGCCTCGCCGCTGGTCTTCGTGGTCGCGCTGCCGGTCGCCTTCGTGGCGCTCGTGCCCGCCAACGCTGTATCCGGGGGCCTGAAGACGGCGCTGGACGGGATCGCCTTCGTGTTCCCATTGGGCCTCGCTGCAGGCGGTCCCCAACGCGTTCAGCGGCACCGCGCCGGGGGCCGGCCTGCCGCTGGTCCACCTGGTCGCGCTCGCGTTCGCCTTTGGCATTCTGGCCCGGGTGGCACTCGTGCGCTTCGCCCGCTGAGGGCGGTGAGGTTCAGCCGGCCGGCTTCCAGGTGAAGGTCGCAGTCGCGCCGGGGCTGAGGCGATAGCGGAAGCTGTCGGCGCCGTCACGCACCGCGAAGCTGATCGGCGACGTCGCGTCGGCAAAGGCGACCAGCACGCGGGTCCCGTCGGGATTCTGGAAGGCGACGTCGTCCACGCCGGGGGTCGTGATCAGCCCCGAGGGATAGGAGTAGTGGTCACGCACCAGGGTGTTGGAGCCGATGCGCACCGCCCCCGGCTGGACGTATCTGGAGAACTGGCCGAGCTGGTAGTAGTCGCGGGTGAGCTTGACGGTGTGCGCCACGGGGTCGACCGTGACCACGCCTGTGCAGCGGCGGCAGCCGTAGTTGGGTGGCTGCACGGGACCGCCGGCCGGATTCAGCGCGAGGTTCCAGAGGGTCACCGCGGAGGCCCAGTTGCGGGGCGCGGCGATTTCGAGCTGGCTGGTCGTGAACGCCAGTCCTGATCCGGGGGAGCACTCGCTGACCACTTGGTCCAGTCCCGGGGCCACGCGGTGCAGTCCGGAGATCTCGCCGGCGGTGCCGAAATAGCAGTGGGTGGCGATCCCCGCCAGGTCCCGGGCGGCGGGGCCCAGCGCCAGCGCGTAGGCGTACCCCATTCCGCCCCCATACCAGCTGTTGTCGTAGCCGTAGATGCGCGTCGGCAGCCGCGCGGCGCGCAGGGCGGGGGCGAGATCCTGGGTGATGAATGCGGCCTCGCCTGGCTCGTCGAGGTTCATGCCCGGGTAGGTGGTGTTCTGACCCGGCTCGTTCTGCGGGGTCACGGCCCAGATCGGGACCCCGGCGGCGCGGTAGGCCTGCAGGAACTTGACGAAGTAGGCGGCCAGCGGAGCGTAGGACGACGGCAGCAGCGTGCCGACGGCGTCCGCCGGGTTGGACAGGACTCCGGTGTCCTTCATCCACCCCGGCGGACTCCACGGGGAGGCGAGCAGCAGCGTCCGCGGATTCTCGGCCAACACCTCGTGCAGTGCCGGGAGGATGTACGCACGGTCGTGATCGATCGAGAAGTTGGCCAGGGTGGGGTCGGTCTGCCCGGTGGGCATGTCGTCATAGCTGTAGGCGACGCCGTGCGCCGAGAAGTCCGAGGCGCCCATCGGTACGCGCAGGAATCCCAGGTGCAGGCCGCTGCGGTCGAACAGACGTCCCATCAACCAGTCCCGCGTCGATGCCGGCAGCCCGTTCTGGATTAGCCATGCCGAGCTGTCGGTCATCCCCGCCCCGACCGCCTTGAAGCGCTGATAACGCGTGCCGGGGTCGAGCGTGATCACCGGTCCGCTGCCGAGGGCGCCGGAACGGAAGCTGACCGGGGTCTGCGGGGAGAGCGCCTGGCGCAGATCGGCGCTGGTCTCAACGACGCTCACCCGGGGACCGAGCTTCGCCGGGGGGGCGGAGCTCGGTGGCGTGGCGCGAGGGGGTGTCGTCGTCGGGCCCGGCGGGGCCACGGCTCCCGGTGGACCGGAGGCGGCGAACGCGGGTGCTCGGACCGGGAGGGCGCTGGCGGCGAGCAGGATGGCGCTGCCGGCGGCCAGCGCGACGCAGGCGCGCTGGAGGCAGCGTCCGGCGAGCCTGGCCGCTGACAAGGTCAGCGCTGGCCGGTGGCGCGCTGGAAGGCGACGAAGCAGACTGCGGCGACGATCAGCAGGACGATCGGCAGCCCGATTCCGATCACGCCCACGATCGCGAACACGAGACCGATTACGCCGACGACGCCGGTGACGCCACCCACCTGTGCGAGCCGGTAGGCCCGCTGTTCTCTGGCGCGGCGCGGTGTGTACCCGCCACGACGACGATCGAGGTTGCTCATTGCCTGCAAGCGTACCGGGTGGCGTGTACGGTGGGGACAATGGCCGATTACCTGCTGATCTACACCTACGTCGAGGGCATGGCGGAGAAGCGCACGCCGCACCGCGACGTTCATCTCGCGCACGTGGCCGTCCAGCGCGAGAGCGGGCACATCACCTCCGCGGGCGCGTTCGAACCGCCCTCCGGGGCCGCCCTGGTGTTCATGGATGTGGAGCGCGACGACATCGAGGCGTTCGTGGGTGCCGATCCCTACAACACGGCCGGGCTGATCGCCGACTGGCGCATCGAGCGCTGGAACGTCGGCTGACGGGCGTCAGACACGGGCCCGACTGACGGGCCCTCCCGCCTGGATGTGAGGCGCCGGTACCCTGAGAGGGAGATGTCCTTTCCCCAGACCCGGCTGCGCCGCCTCCGCGCCACCCACGCGCTGCGCGGCCTCGTCCGCGAGACCCGCCTGGATCCCGCGGACTTCGTGTACCCGATGTTCGTCGCCCACGGCCTCGATCGCCGCGAGCCGATCGTCGCGATGCCCGGGATCGACCGCCTGTCGATCGCCCACGCCGTCAGCGAGGCCGGCGAGGCCGCCGCGCTGGGCATCCCCGCGGTGCTGCTGTTCGGCCTGCCCGCCGCCAAGGACGAGCAGGGTTCGGGGGCCTGGGATGAGGAGGGGATCGTCCAGCTCGCCACCCGGGCGATCAAGAGGGCCCACCCCGAGCTGCTGGTCATCACCGACCTGTGCCTGTGCGAGTACACCAGCCACGGCCACTGTGGCGTTCTGCGCTCCGGCCCCGACGGGCCCACGGTCGACAACGACGCCACGCTCGAGCTGCTGGCCCGGACCGCGGTCTCTCAGGCGCGCGCGGGCGCGGACCTGATCGCCCCGAGCGACATGATGGATGGCCGCGTCGGCTCGATCCGCGCTGCACTGGACGACGACGGTCTGACCGACACGCCGATCATGGCCTACTCGGCCAAGTTTGCCTCCGCCTTCTACGGCCCGTTTCGCGACGCGGCGGACTCGACCCCCGCCGCCGGCGACCGCCGCGGGTACCAGCTTGATCCGGCCAACGATGAGGAGGCGCTGCGCGAGACGCGCCTGGACGTGCAGGAGGGCGCCGACATCGTCATGGTCAAGCCGGCGCTGCCGTATCTCGACGTGATCCGCCGGATCAAGGACGACATTGCGATGCCGCTGGCCGCCTACAACGTCAGCGGCGAGTACTCGATGCTCAAGGCCGCGATCGCGGCCGGCTACCTGGATGAGCGCGCCGCGGTGCTCGAGACGCTGACCGCGATCCGCCGGGCCGGCGCCGACATCGTCATCACCTACCACGCGAAGGAGGCAGCCCAGTGGCTGCAATAAGCACCTCCGGGTCCGGCCCTGATATCGCTGCCGGCCACCAGCCGGACGACACGGGCGCGGCCCGTTCAAGCGAGGCTGGACGCCGGGCGGGCCGGGCGCCCGTGCCCAAGCTGCGCAGCCGTAAGGATGGCGCGGCGATCGCCCTCGATGATCTCGACAAGCGCCTGCTCAACCTTATGCAGGGCAGCTTTCCGATCGCGCCCCGGCCCTATGAGCACGTCGCGAGTGAGGCCGGGGTCTCGGAGGCCGAGGTGCTCGGTCGCGTCCAGCATCTGCTCGACGAGCGGATCATCCGCCAGGTCACGCCGATCTTCGACACCCGCGCGCTCGGCTACCAGTCGATGCTCGTGGCCGCCAAGGTCGATCCCGAGAACCCATGGCGCGCCGCCACCGTGATCAACGCTCATCCCGGCGTCTCGCACAACTACCTGCGCAATCACGAGTTCAACATCTGGTTCACGATCGCCACCGAGCCTGACTCGCCGCTCGGCCTTAACGGCACGCTCGAGGTGCTGGCCAAGCTCGCGGGCGCTGAATCGGTCCGCCAGCTACCGACGCTGAAGCTGTTCAAGATCCGCATGGACCTCGAGATGGAGGCCGGCACCAAGGCGCTGGCCACGGCGGCGCAGGCGGCCGAGCCGGTCGAGATCAAGGCGCAGCCCTATGACGATTTCGACCGTTCGGTGATCCGTGCGCTGCAGGGCGACCTGCCGGTCATCTCCGAGCCCTACGCGCCCGCCGCAGCTCAGCTGGGGATCAGCGTCGAGGCCCTGCTCGAGCACCTGCGCGGGATGCAGAACCGCCGTCTGCTGCGGCGCGTGGCCGCAATCCTGTTCCATCGCCGCGCCGGCTTCAGCGCCAACGGCATGGGGGTTTGGAACGTCCCCGACGATCAGATCCTCGCCCTCGGCAAGCGGATGGCCTCCTTCCGGGGAATCTCGCACTGCTACGAGCGCCCGACCTACGCCGACTGGCCGTACTCGGTGTTTACGATGGCCCACGGCCGCTCCAAGGAGGAATGCGACGCGATCCTGGACTCGATCGCCGCCGATACCGGCATCGAGGACCGCGCGACGCTGTACTCCTCGACGGAGTTCAAGAAGATCCGTCTGCTGTATTTCACCGAGGAGTACCGGACCTGGGAACGCGAGAACGCGGGCGTGTGAGCACGCTGTCGGCTGGCGGTGACGCACGCTCGGCGGCGTTGTACGAGCGCGCGCTGAAGGTCCTGCCCGGCGGGGTCAACTCGCCGGTGCGCGCGATGCGCGCGATCGGCCGTGACCCGATCTTCGTCGCCTCGGCCCAGGGCGCGATGCTGACCGACGTGGACGGCAACGAGTACGTCGACTGGGTCTGCTCGTGGGGCCCGCTGATCCTCGGCCACGGCGATCCCGAGGTGCTCGCGGCGATCGACGGAGCAGCGGTGCGCGGCACCACCTTCGGCGCGCCGACCGAGGGCGAGGTGGCGCTGGCCGAGACCGTCGCAGCCCGGGTCCCGTCGGTGGAGATGCTCCGGATGACCTCGTCGGGGACCGAAGCGGCGATGAGCGCGATCCGGCTCGCGCGCGCGGTGACCGGCCGCACCAAGCTGCTGAAGTTCGCCGGGGCCTATCACGGCCATGTCGACGGGCTGCTCGCTGAGGCCGGATCGGGACTCGCCACCCAGGCGATTCCGTCGAGTCCCGGGGTGCCCGAGGCGGCGACCGCGGCCACGGTAATCGTGCCCTGGAACGCTCCCGACACCATCTGGGACGCCGTCGGCCGTGACCGTTTCGCCGCCATCCTGGTGGAGCCGGTGCCTGCCAACATGGGAGTGGTCCCGGCTCACGACGGCTTCCTGGAGTCCCTGCGTGAGGCCGCGGACGATTCCGGGGCGCTGCTGGTCTTCGATGAGGTGATCTCCGGCTTCCGGGTGGCCCGGGGCGGCGCCCAGGAGCGTTATGGCGTCCTGCCCGACCTCACCGTGATGGGCAAGATCGTCGGTGGCGGGCTGCCCGCCGCGGCCTACGGTGGGGCCCGTGAGCTGATGGACCAGATTGCTCCCGCGGGCGACGTCTACCAGGCCGGAACCCTGTCGGGCAATCCGCTCGCGGTCGCCGCGGCGCTGACCACGTTGCGGCGCCTGGACGGTGGCGCCTACGCCCAGCTGTCTGACACGACCCAGGCCCTGGCCGAGGGGCTGCGCGACGCGGCTGACAGCGCCGGATGCGCGGTGCAGGTCCAGACCGTGCCCGGCCTGCTGACCGTCTTCTTCACCGACCGGCCGGTCGCTGACTACGCCGGTGCGGCGTCCTGCGACCTTGACGCCTACGGGACGTGGTGCCGGGGGCTGCTGGCGCGTGGCGTCTATCCCCCGGCATCGCAGTTCGAGGCCTGGTTTCCCTCCCTGGCCCATGGTCCCGAGCACATCACACGCACCGTGACGGCCGCGGCCGAGGCCTTTACCGAGGTCGTGGGCCGGTGAGGAGCGCCGCCGACGGATCGCTCGCGCTCGCCGCGGCGCTGCGCGGGGGCGGCGGTGACCTCGCCGCGGCGCTGCGCACCGATCCTGTCTTTCCGGCCGACTTTGATCCCGCGGCGCCGGGGCCGGCTCAGGTGGCCGCGGCCGGCCCGCGTGCGGCCGGCCATGGGGCGGACTACGAGCTGCTGGTCGAGATGGTCAGCGAAGGAGCCGCGCTGCACTACGGGGTCTCGCGCTGTCTGGCGCCGGCCGATCCCGATCTCGCTCTGCTGCTCGGCGATCAGCTCTACGCGATCGGGCTCGCCCGGCTGACCGAACTCGGGGACCTCGACGCGGTGGCCGAGCTCGCCGACCTCATCTCGCTCGTCGCTGCGGCCGAGGCGGCCGCGTCACCGGACCTGGCCGCCGCTGTCTGGGCCGCCGGCGCGCGGGCGATCGGATGGGGGACCAGTCCCGGTCACGAGCGGGCGAAACGGCTCGCGCGCGAGGGTTCACCGGATGCCGCGTGCGCTCTGCGGGCCGCGGCTGGCCATCCGGGCTCGTGACGCCCGCCTCTTTGTTGACGTTACCCTTCGCCAAGCGTTGAATACGGTTTATCCGCCGTTGAACTGAGAGACTCGTGGAAGACAGGCACAAGGCAGCAAAAGCCAAGTACACCGCCGACCGGCAGATGCCGGGGTCTTTTGACGGCGAGACGATCACCCGCCGGCGCTTCATGACCGCCGTGGCCCACGGCGGAGGTGGGGTCGCGGCCGCCGCCTTCACCCTCCCGGCGCTCGGCTTCGCGCTCGGCCCGCTGTTTGACCGCGTGCCCTTCTCCTGGCAGCCGGTCGGCAAGCCCGAGGAGTTCGTCAACTCGACCTATGTGATCCGCGTGATCACGATCGTGCAGGGCATGGGCGAGGCTGGCAACTCGATCGCCTACGTGCGCACGCGCAACCCCGCGGTCGACGTCGAGCCCGAGGATCAGTACAACCGCTGGATCGCACTCTCCTCGCGCTGCATGCACCTCGGCTGCCCGGTCCGCTTCGTGTCGGCCGCCCAGCGCTTCATCTGCCCCTGCCACGGCGGCGTCTACGACTTCCGGGGCCTGGTCGCCGGCGGCCCGCCGGTGCGCCCGCTGGACCGCTTCTACACCCGCCTGAACGCCAAGACTGGCCTGGTCGAGGTCGGCCCCCGCTACTCGGTCAACTCGGAGTTCGCGCGCTTCTCGGCCCGTGACCCCGCCCAGCCGCTGGACGGCATCGGTCAATATCTGTACCCCAAGCGCTTCTCGACCTCGATCCTCCCCGGTACCTGAGTCATGCCCAAGCTTCCCGTTCCCCCCCTCCCCAAGGCCCTGCAGCCGCTGCCCAAGCGCCCCGGCCAGAACGGCAACGGCGCGGTCACGCCGGTGCAGCAGGCCCAGGAGGCCGGCATCACCGTAGTTGACTGGCTCGATGAGCGCACCTCGATGTCGGGCGGCCTGCGCTGGCTGTTGTTCCGCAAGGTCCCCAAGGGGATCAACTGGTTCTACACGCTGGGTTCGGCGACGCTGTTCGCCTTCCTCAACCAGGCGGTGACCGGCGTCTTTCTGGCCATGTTCTACCGTCCGGACGCGTCCGGCGGCGCGTATGAGTCTGTGCGCTACATCACCGACGCCGCTTTTTTGGGCCAGTTCGTGCGGGCCATGCACAAGTGGGGCGCCTCGGTGATGATCATCCTCATCTTCCTGCACATGGCGCGCGTGTTCTTCTTCGGCGCCTACAAGTACCCGCGGGAGCTGAGCTGGATCATCGGCGTCGTGCTGCTGATCCTCACCCTCGCCATGGGCTTCACCGGATACCTGCTGCCGTTCGACCAGCGGTCCTATTGGGCGACCATCGTCGGCGTGAACATCAACGGCACCGGCCCGTTCATCGGGCCCTACCTGTCCGACTTCCTACGCGCCGGCCCCGAGTTCGGAGCTACCACGCTGTCGCGGTTCTACGCGATCCACATGATGCTCATCCCGGGGCTGATCGCCGCCCTGATCGGCGCCCACCTGTACCTGGTGACCAAGTTGGGCATCTCGGCTCCGCCGTGGCTGAAGGCGCAGGACGTCTACGAGGAAGAGCCCGAGCTGCACGAGGTGCAGGTATGACCGGCTCCCGGCCCGCGACGGGAGCGGCGGCATGAACCAGGCCGAGAAGGAGCGGTACCTCCGCGAATACTCGGTGTTGAAGAACGCCGGCAAGCCGTTCTTCCCCTACTCGGTGGCCAAGGACTCGGTCATGGCCGCAATCGTGATCCTCACGATCATCTTCCTGGCCGCCATGTTGGGGGCCGAGCTCGGTCCCAAGGCCGACCCGACGACGACCACCTACGTCCCGCGCCCGGACTGGTACTTCTACTTCCTGTTCGAGGTCCTCCGGGTGATGAAGAACATCCCCAAGTTCACGCCTCTGGCGACGATCGGGGTGCCGACGATCTGCATGGTCCTGCTCTTCCTGCTGCCGTTCTATGACCGCAGCCCGGAACGCCACATCGCGCGGCGGCCGGTCGCCCTCGCCGCCGGGCTCACCACGATCTTCGCGATGGCCTTCTTGACCTACTCCGGTGCGACCACCGGCTCGCCCAACTCGGTGGACATGGCGCCGCCGGCCAACCTCAGCCCCGCCGCCGCCGCCAGCTTCCGGGCGGGCGAGCTCGTCGTCGGGCAATCGGGATGCCTGGCCTGCCATGTGATCGGCGCGAACGGGAACAACGGCCCGGGCCCGATCCTCACCCACGTCGGGGCGATTCGCCGGCCGGCCGCAATTGCCTCGACGCTGCGCAACCCAACCGCGCCGATGCCGTCGTTCGCGGGGCTGGCCCAGACCAGTCCGCAGAAATTCCAGAACCTCGTCTCCTTCCTGTCCGAGCTTCACTAGCTCGACGGCCATGACGGCGAGCGCACCTTCGCCGCCGGAGGCTTCGGACCGCGGCCCCGACCTCGGCCCGGGGACGCTGCCCGAACCGCAGGTTCGGGCGATGTTCGATCGCATCGCCGGCGTCTATGACCGCATGAACGCGGTGATGACGGCCGGGTTGCATCACCAGTGGCGGCGCCGTGCGGCGGATCTGGCCGCGCTGAAACCCGGCGACGCGGCGCTGGACGTCGCCACCGGAACCGGCGATCTCGCCTTCGAGCTCGCTCGCCGGGTCGGGCCCGGTGGATCGGTCATCGGCGCTGACTTCTCCGAGAACATGCTCGAGCTCGCGCGGGCCAAGATCGGCACCCCCGCGGCGGCGGGCGCCGCGCCCGGGGCGCCGTCGCTGGACCCGCACTTTGAGAGCGCCAATGCACTGGCGCTGCCCTACGGCGACGACAGCTTCGCCGCGGCTACCGTCGGGTTCGGGGCGCGCAACTTCTCCGAGCTCGAGCGGGGCCTGGCTGAAATGGCTCGTGTCGTCGCGCCTGGGGGCCGCGTCGTGGTGCTCGAGATCACGACTCCCACCCGGCCCCCGCTGTCGACCTTCCTGGAGCTCTGGTTTGATCACCTGGTTCCGGGTCTCGGACGCTTGGCCGGGGACCCGGAGGCCTACGCGTACCTCCCCAATTCAGTGAGGCGGTTCCCGCCTCCGCAGGCGCTGGCCGCCCTGATGTGGGATGTCGGCCTCGCTCCCGTGCGCTACGTCCTCACCGCCGGCGGGATCATCGCTCTGCACGTGGGCGAGGTCCCGGCTCGATGAGCACGCGCTCGGGGGTCGGCGGCCGCCGTGCAGTCTCGAGCATCCAGGCGGTGCTCGATGCCGGGGGTGCTCCCGCCTCCCGGCTGATCGGCCGCTTGGAGGCGCGGATGACCGAGCTGGCGACCGGCCACGGCGAGCCGCTGGCCAGCTATGCCGGTGACACGCTGAGCGCCGGAGGAAAGCGCCTGCGGCCGTTGCTGGTCTTCCTGGCTGCCGGTGCCCCGCCACCGGAGACCGACGGCCTGTTGCGCGCCGCGGTTGCCGTCGAGCTGGTGCACAGCGCGACCCTCGTGCACGATGACGTGCTGGACGGCTCGCCGCTGCGCCGTGGTCGGCCCACCGTCTTGGCCGCGGCCGGCCGCCGGATGGCCACGGCCACGGGCGACCTGCTGCTCTCTCGCGCCTTTCACGAGCTCGCCGCGGGCGGCTCGTTGCCGTCGGTGCGGACGCTGTCGCGGGCCAGCACCGCGCTGGCGGCCGGTGAGCTCATGCAGCGCGCGGACGCCTGGCAGGCCGTAGCCGTGGCCCGCTATCTCGAGCGCTGCCGGCTGAAGACCGGGGTGCTGTTCCGGGCCGCGTGCGAGCTCGGCGCGATCAACGGTCAGGGACCGGTGCAGACGCTCGGCGCATTCGGCGAGACCATCGGGATCGCCTTCCAGCTGCTCGACGACATCCTGGACGTGACCGGTCCGCCCGAGCGCACCGGCAAGCCGCGCGGCGCGGACCTCCTGGACGGCACCGTCACGCTGCCGCTGCTGCTGGCCCGTGGGCGGTCGGTGGCGCTGGCCGCACTCGATCCGCGCTCAGTCGACTCTGACGAGCGCGCTGCGGAGGTGTGTGACCAGATCGCTGCCACCGGGGCACTCGAGGTCGCGCGCAGGCATGCACTGGAGCTGATCGCCCAGGCCAAGGGGCAGCTCCCCGTGCTCGAGGCCTCCCAGCGCGGCGCCCTGGAGCTCGTGGCCGACGGGGTCGTCGAGCGCTACGCCTGACGGCGTCAGCGGCAGACTAGAAGTCTTCGGGAAGGATCGCGTCGGACTCGAGTGCCGCGCTGAAGCGGTCGATCTCAGCGGCCATGTTGGCCTGGGTGAGCCTGCGCAGATCTCCGAGCATGTCGTCGAGGCCCTCGTCGAGCTGCTCCTCGAGGACGTCGACCTGATCCTGGTCAAAGACGCCCTCGGTGAGCCAGTCGCAGTTGGGGCACTGAAGGGTGAGCGCCCAGAAGCCGCCGGCCGTCTCTCCCCAGGCCACCGGCTGCACGAGGGGCGAGGAGCACTCGGGGCAGATGTGCAGGCCGTGCTGGGGACCGACCGCGGGGCCGAGGCGGATGACTTCGATCGCGCGCCCGCTGGGCAGGACGATCCGGCGGACCGAGTGGCTGTCTGGTTGGTGGCCCATGGACTCTCCCTTGCCGCTGGTATCGGCGGCCGCGAAACCGAGCTTGAGGAGCGTCCACCAGCCCTGGACGCATCGAATCTGTCCCGCTCCGCTACGCTTGGAATTCCCCAGCCCGGAGGCCCGCCGATGTTCCGCAATCCCCTGATAGACGCAGCCGTGGTTCTCGTTGTCGTGCTGCTGTTCTTGGGTCCCAAGCGTCTGCCCGAGCTGGGCAAGGGACTAGGCCGCGGCATGCGCGAGTTCAAGGACGGCATCACCGGCAAGGACGACGATCATGACAAGCCCGCGCTCGGCTCCGCGCCGACCGATCCGGTGGCGCGTCCGGCCGCCGAGGCATCGACGGCCGAGCGCCGAGAGTCGGCCGAAGTCGGGCCAGAGCACAAGGCCTGACGTGAGGCTCCACATGGACGGGCGCGCAGGCGCGCCCGGTCGGTGACCGATGCCCAGAGTTCTCCGCCCGGTCGGTCAAGAGGATCGACTCAGCGTCGTCGACCATCTGGACGAGCTGCGCCAGCGGCTGATCGTCGTGGCCGTGACCCTCGTCGTCGCCTTTGGTCTGTCCTACTGGCAGAACCAGACGCTGCTCAATCTGCTCAATAGCCCGCTGCCCAGTACGACGAGCAACCAGTCCAACCACATCGGCGGCCTCACCAACGACCAGGTCAAGCTGGGGCGTGACCTGGGATCGTTGGAGGGGATCTTCACCCAGCTGGCCCGCTCCGCCACCCTGGCCGCGCCCGACCGAGCGCTAATCGCCGCCGCTGCGGAGAAGTTCGGGGCCGCGTCCCGCGATCTCCCTAGAAAGACGGCGCCGAAGCTACCGATCACCGTCGGAGTCGGTGAGGCGTTCACGACCACCCTCACCGTCTGCTTCTACTTCGCTCTGCTGCTGACCCTGCCGGTGCTCTTGTATGAAGCCTATGCGTTCGTGATCCCCGCGCTCAGTTCCAGAGAACGACGTATCGCCTTGCCCATCATGCTCGCCGCGCCGGTGCTGTTCGCGATCGGCGTGGTGTTCACCTTCCTGATCGTGATGCCGCCCGCGGTGAGATTCCTGCAGGGGTACAACTCCAACCACTTCGACAACCTCGTGCAGGCCAAGCCTCTGTACTCGTTCGAGCTGCTGACGATGGCGGCGATCGGACTCACCTTCCAGATGCCGATCGGCCTGCTCGGACTCCAGCGGGCCGGGATCATCAACGGCAGCACCCTGACCCGACACTGGCGGTACTCCGTCGTCGGCATCGCGATCATTGCGGCCGCGCTGCCTGGGGCAGATCCGGTGACGAGCGCACTGGAGGCCACGCCCCTGGTGATCCTCTTCCTGGTCAGCATCGTCATGCTCAAGATCGCCGACCGGCGTGACGCCAAGCGCGCCCTCGCCGACCTGACCACGGTGGATGAGCCCGGCAGCGACCCCTGGGCCGAGGTCCAGGCCGTGCCCGAGACCGTGGCGTCGGCGCCCGAGCACGACGTGCCGCCGCGGCCGCGCGCCGATGACGAGGACGCCGAGTAACGCATGCTGTTCGATCTGCGTAGCCGTGGCCGCCGGCGCACCGTCCAGTTCGTCTACCTCGGGCTGGCTGTCCTGATGGGCGGCGGCCTGATCCTGTTCGGCGTCGGGGCCGGCAACGGCCAGGGCGGCCTGCTCAACGCGTTCACCGGGGGCGGTTCGGGCAACTCCCAAGGCGCTGCGCTCAGCCAGGCCGAGACGACCGCGATCAAGCAGACTCGGCAACGCCCGACCGACCCCCAGGCCTGGGGGGCGCTGCTCAGCGCTCGGTGGTCCAACGCCAGCGCCGGCTCCAACTACAACAGCGCCACGGGGACGTTCACCCCGTCGGGTCGCAAGGAGCTCACCGGCGCCACCACCGCGTGGGAGAAGTACGTCCCGCTGATCAAGACCCCGGACGCCAACCTGGCGATCCTTGCCGCCCGTGCGTACGGGGCACTGGCCAACTACTCGGCCGAGGCCGGCGCCTGGGAGATCCAGGCCGCGGCCAATCCGAGTTCGCCCAAGGGTTACGAATGCCTGGCCGCCGCCGCCTACGCCGCCAAGCAGACCCGCAAGGGGGATCTCGCCCTGGCCAGGGCGCTCAGCCTCGTGCCCCCACTCACCCGGACCACCCTCAAGCCGCAGATTACCGCGGCAAAGACGACTCCGAGCGTCGCCCAGTCCTGCTGACCGACTCGCCCGCGGGTGGATAACATCGAGCGCCCGGGCCGTTAGCTCAACTGGCAGAGCAGGGGACTCTTAATCCCAAGGTTGGAGGTTCGATTCCTCCACGGCCCATCGCGAAAGCCCTGTGGTACGGGCCTTTTGTCGTCTTCGGAGACGCGCGAGAATCGAAGCGTGTCCCCAATGTGTCCCCAGATCGGCGTAGGATTGAGCCGATGACGGGGTCGATGGTGCAGATTCCGACGGGCCACGTGTTCCGGGTCGAGCGCCAGCGCGGACCGGCCTGGTACGCGATGTACCGGCTGCCCGACGGCCGCCAAGTGCAGAAGAAGCTCGGGCCGGCCTGGACCGACCGGGGCCGGCCACCGGCCGGCTACTTCACCAAGCGCCTGGCTGAGAATCGGCTGCGCGAGATCCTCGACGAGGCGCGGCGGGGAACCTTGGCCGGGATGTTGAGGACAGGCGCGACGTTCGCCGACGCCGCGGCAGAGTACCTGCGCTACATCGAGGTTGACCGGGGCCGCAAGCCCTCGACCGTTCGTGGCTACCGCTCAGCGATCGCCCAGCACCTGCTGCCGGCGTTCGGGCCGATGGCGGTCGAGGACGTGACGCCGGAGACGATCGAGCGCTGGTCAGCGGGCTTCACGGGGTCGATCCGCGGTCGCAACAAGCTGCTGATCCAGATGCACGGGATCCTCGGGCGCGCCAAGCGCGTGTATGGGCTGCAGATCAACGCGGCGGCCGAGGTCGAGAAGTTCCCGCAGCGAGCCGCAGGGAACATCCAGGTCTTCTCCCCCGAGGAGGTGTGGTCGCTCGTGCGGGCGGCCGGGTCCGAGGAGGACGCCGCCGTGTACCTGACGGCGGCATTCACCGGGCTGAGGATGGGGGAGCTACTGGCGCTCTGCTGGCGCGATGTCGACTTCGCCGGCACGACGCTCCGGGTGCGGGCGAGCTACTACGCCGGTGCGCTGACGGCGCCGAAGTCGGGCAAGGTCCGTTCTGTCCGCTTGCCCCGGATGTGGCGGCGGCGCTGGCCAAGCTCGGCGCGCGCGAGAACTGGGTTGGGGATGACGATCTCGTCTTCCCGGGGGAGGCCGGCGGCTACCTCGACGGCTCGGCTCTGCGCCGACGCTACAAGGCGGCGTTGAAGACCGCCAACCTGCGGCCCCTGCGGTTCCACGACCTCAGGCACACGTTCGGGACGAGGATGATCGCCAAGGCCGACATCCGCCGGGTCCAGGAGTGGATGGGCCACGCGGATATCCAGACGACGATGCGTTACCTGCACTACGCCCCGCACCCTGAGGACGCGCGTCTGGTCGCCGAGGCATTCCAGGTGGACAGCGCCGAGATCGAGGCTGCAGAAAATGCCGCTGAGCAGGGAAACGTCCCCTAGCGTCCCGGGACGTCCCAAGACGTCCCGGCCAGAACGGTGGTTCGTGGCGGGTCGACTTGGGCGAGGCGTTGGGCGATTGCTCGCTTGCAGCGCTTCCGCGCCATCCCCCTTGTAAATGCGGGACTCGTGGGGCACCGTTTCTTCTCCACGGCTGCCGTCAGGGGTACCCAACTCGGCGTCAGAGAGCTGGGACGTCTTGGGACGTCAGCACCCTGTGCGTACAGTGTGGCCCTGCTTTTGAGGCCTTCAGGGACGAGGCCCTGCGGGACGGAAGCTGGGCTTGGTGGTCGGAGTCGGAGGCGGCCCGGTGGCTCGGGAGCCGGGAGAGCTGTTCGGACCTTCAGCCGGGCGTCGGCCGGCTCTTGGTCCGTGCTCGTTGTCACGCGCGTGAAGCGACGCCAGGCACGGACGCCTGGTCGAGGCGCTCGGTCTTCGCGCGTGAACCATCCTGGAGTTCGCGGTGGCCGGCTACGCGTGGTTTGACGAGCATGGACGCGAGCCCTCTCTCAGCGCGCGAAACATCCCGCCCGCCCCGAAGTGCCACCTTCTCGACAGTCAGGGCCTTGTCTGCCGCTTTAGCTCGGAGCGTGCAGCCCGGCCGGCGACTGACTCGCACTGCGTATGAGGCACCGACGGGCTGGGGGGTGGCACGCAAGTCATCCCGCGAATGCCTTCTGTCAGTTTCCGTCGGTAACGATGCGAAACTCTTCGGAGATCATGGCCGTTAGCGATCACCCCCTCAGCACCCTGGACCCCGACCGCTTCGCGGTTCCGCTGTACAACGTGGCCGAGGCCGCGTCGTACCTACGAGTGCCGGCATCGACCTTCGGTACATGGGTTCGCGGTTACGTTCGACGACCAGCTGGGCGGCCTGAGGTCGTAGGCGAGCCGATCGTGACGGCGTTCGCGTCGGACCATCCCGCCGACGCTTCGATTCCGTTCGTTGGGCTGGCCGAGGGGATGGTGCTTGCCGCGATTCGCCGCACGGGCGTCCCCATGCAGCGCATTCGGCCCGCCATTCGCCGACTGAGGGACGAACTTGGGCTTGAGCATGTCCTCGCGTCGCAGGCCCTATACACCGACGGTGCTGAGGTGCTCTACGACTATGCGCAGCAGAACGGAGACTCGCCCGAGGCACGAACAGCGCGCGAGCTCGTGGTCGTCCGGCAGGGACAACACGTCTTCACGGACGTCGTTGATGAGTATTTGCACCGGATCGAATTTGCGTCCGACGGGTACGCTGGGCGAATCCGGTTGCCGGGCTTTCGCGCCGCTGAGGTGGTTGCGGACCCGAGCCGGGGCTATGGCCAGCCGATCTTCGCCCGCGGAGGCGCCAGGCTCGAGGACGTCATCGGTGCCTTTCAAGGCGGAGAATCGCTGAGCGCTCTCGCCGACGAATACGGGGTTAGTGCGGTCGAGCTCGAGGATGCACTCCGTGTCGCCCGCTGGCACGGCGCGTAGCGGTCATCCCCCGGGGCTCCCAAGGCTCTTCATCGACCGAAGCTTGGGCCGTATACGCCTTCCCGCACTGCTTCGAGCAGCAGGCCTCGACGTCACCACCCTGGCTGAGCACTACGGGATGCCGGAGGACGAGAGCATCGAGGACCACGTATGGCTCCGCGACACGGCGGCGCTGGGATGGGTCGCGCTCGGGAAGGACTCGAGAATTCGTCGTAACCCAGCTGAGCGACAGGCCATCAGGTCCACCGGCGCAAGGTGCTTCTACATCCCGCGTGCGGACCTGTCGTTCGAGGACAACAGCCACCGAGTACTACGCAATCTTCCTGCCATCAGTCGCGCCTGTCGGGACCCTGGTCCGTTCGTATATGCGTTGCATCCGACGAGGATCGCGCGGATGCCTCTCGGTTGAACCCCCAGAGGGCCCCGGCAGAACGAGGATGAGTCTCGGCCGGCCACACTTCTGGTTCGTATTGCCGGCGAGCAGAAGCAGGAGCCTGACCGAGACGCCTCGGTCGGCGACAAAGCGGAACCGGGCGGAGCGCCGTGCTGGCTCAGGTGGGTGCCGGATCGGACACGTTCAAAGCAGCCGGCCACGGTATTTGCGGACCCAGCATGGCAGGCACGTCTGCAGGTTCACCCGCTGATCAATCTCTTGGTCTCTGCTTACGGTTTTACCCAGGCGAGCACGATGGCGTCGCCGAACTCCGCGCGGGCGTCGGCGACGCGCGCGTCCGGGTTCTCCCCTGCCTCCAAATCACGCCGAAGCTGATCCATCCCGGTCTGAAGCTCGGCGGGGAAGCGTTGCTCGAGCTTTTCGAAATACGAGGTCTGACGATGCCAGCGAGGTTCGAGCACAAGCTCTGGTCGACGTTGCAGCGCGCTCAACGACGCGTCTGCGAGGTCATTGAACTCCACCCGCAGCAGACGCGCCCCCGGAAGCTCGCCCTCAAGCTCGACCAGCGACGGATGGTCAAGCGCGAGCCAGTCATTCATGCTTGGAAAGTAATCGCGCACCCATGTGACGCGCTCCATGTGCTCGCGACTCCAACCCATGAGCGCGAGCCGTCCACTGGGCCGTAAAATCCGCCGCGCCTCACGCAGCGCGGCGCGCCAGTCCGGCACGTGATGCAACATCGAGACCAGCATCGTTGCGTCTGCGCTCTCATCGGGCAACGGCAGCGCAGCGGCATCAGCCCGCAGCGTGCGCAGTCCCTTGGCCTCCGCACGCGCGAGCATCGCGGCGTTGAGGTCAACCACGAGAGGGTCCCATCCGTCCTCGCGCAGGGCACGCGCGTAATTCCCCGTGCCCCCACCGATGTCGACAAGCTCGCGGCCCGGCGCGTCCTCAAGCGCCTCTCGTAGCGGAGCCAAGACCGAAGGGCTCGCCCCACGGGTCGTGTCATAGCTCACGGCCTGCCGGTCATAGACATGGCGCGTGGTCACCAGCCACGATCCTAACTCAGACCGCTACCCGCCCCGATCCGTCCTTGCCGCAGGCCATCGCCGTACGTGAGACACCGATGAGTAGTGACAAATCTCGGTTGCTCACGAGCCCAGAGCTCAGCGCACGCGCGTAAAGCTTGCCCAAGCACGAAGCATCGGGCGCGCTGCCCGCACCTACTGGCTCTGCCTGGCTTCTGCTTCGGGTGGACGGCGCATCGGACCGGCAGCCACCTCGGCACGCCCGCGCCGGCGATGACGCGGAACCTCGATCAGAGGCGACGGGTTTGGAGGGTAAAGCTCGCCGCCAGGCGCCATGGTCGATCGGTCAAGCGCCATTCTCCGTGCTCGTCCTGGGTCATGTGGCCCGGCAGGGCCTGCCATGGGACGCTGTCGTGCTCAGCGAGATCAGTCAGCTGCATCCCACTGTTGAGCAGGGCTGAGATCGTCTCCCCAAGCCCGTGGCTCCACTCGTGAGTCAGCGTGGCGGCGAACTCGGTGTCGGTCTCGACGTAGGTGCCGCCGTCGTCAAAGATCATCGGGTCGGCTCGCTCGAAGTAGGGATACTCGACCACGATCAGGTCGGTGTGCGTCTCATCGATGGTGGACAGCATGGGATGCATCTCGCGGACAAACAGCCGCCCGCCGGGGCGCAACAATCCCGCGACGGTCTGGGCCCACCGAGCAATGTCGGGAAGCCAGCACAGCGCCCCGATGCCGGTATAGACCAAGTCAAACGATCCGGGCTTGAGCACGTCAAGCGCGCTGTACACGTCAGCCTCGACAAAGCGGACGGGAGCGTGCGCGCGCTCGGTGAGACGTTTCGCTTCTCGTAGCGACAACGGCGAGAGGTCAAGTCCTGTCATGCGTGCGCCGAGACGAGCCAGCGAAACCGTATCCGTTCCGATATGGCACTGCAGATGGACGCCCGCGAGACCATCGATCTTGCCCAGACGCGGCAGGTCAAAGCGCACCACTTCAGAGAGATACGCCGGATCCTCGATAAACCGATCAACCGCGTAGTCCGCCGAGGCCGCATGGGCCGGGGCTCGCTCATCCCAGTTGGCACGGTTGACGGCCAAGTACTCGTCCATCAACCAAGCATCGCAGGCCGGGCCGCTACGACTGCGCGATCGCTTCTGGTTTCACGAACCACCAACCACGTCGCGGGCCGCTCACCTCGCGGCTCAGCTTCTCCTTCCCGCCAGCGGATGGCCGAAGCGGAAGTCCGAACATCGTGCCCGGATAGGCGACATAAGGAGCAGTGGGGCTCAGCCGAGTGCTGGACCTTCCCGTTCGGGAACGGGTGGACGTCGACCAACGCGCAGCAGCTGCGAGCAACCCTGCCCGGTTAGCGACGCTGGATAGAACAGCCCACCGTTCACCCTACGCCGATGATGCGGCGCACGACGCCCCGCTTGGTGCCGACCGTGATGCGATTGGGTCGAAAATCAGCCGTCAACCCAACTCGCGGGTTCCCTTCGTGGTCGTCAGGAAAATCGCGAAGAACGACGCCGCGCTCGTCCGCAAGGGCCCGGGCTTCGTCCAGCCCTAGCCCGATCAACCGCCAGAACCGGGCGAGGCGTCTCGCCTCCGGAGAGGCTCTGAGAGGTCTGGTCTGTCTTTTCCCGGACACGTCAACAGCGTACGACTCAGTGATGCTGCTTTACGAAATCGGGGTCACGTCGACGGGCCGATCCCACCGGCCGTCGGACTGCCGCTTCGGTACCGGCGGTCAGCTGAAGCGGAAGCGACGATGTCATGCCTGCCTGGGCGACGAGGGAGCAGCCAGCGTTCGGCGTCGCGAACTTCCGCTTTTGCTCAATCGTTAGCGGCAGAGCTGCAAGCACACGGGCCTGGAGGCGGAGTTCCGCGCGCAAGGCAGGTGCGGCCGCGGCA
>JALYZB010000451.1 GCA_030945945.1 Actinomycetota bacterium
CTGCGCTTCGATCCCGCGCTCGTGGCCCGCATCGACCGCGAACAGCTCATCCTCCATGGCTCGCCCGAGGAGATCGAGATCCGCGCATGCGCCGTGCACGCCGTCGAGCTGATCGTCGCCGCACGCCCGGGGTCGCGCGCCGCAGACGTCGACCAGCTGCTCTGGCAGCGAGGCGGCGAGGCCCGATACAAGGCCTCTCCCGTCACCGCTGTCGCTGCACTGCCTACTGATCGCGTGGGTCAGACTCGGCGGCCTCGACCCGCGTGGCGGCGATCGCGTCAGCGCCGGCCTGGCCGACGAGCAGCTCGGGCCGCAGCACGCCGCTGGCAATCAGGTCCAGCGCCGGGAAGCGACCGGTCGCGGCTGACTCGAGGTTGAGCGCGATCACCGTGGTCTCCCCGCCGATCGGCGCCGACGCCGTGGCGATGAGGGTCAGCGAGCCGCCGTCGACGATATTGCGTGCCGAGCCCAGCGCTCTGCGAGCGACCTGCGAGCTGCAGGCATCCAGTGAGTCGATCAGCACGATCGCGTCGGCGCCGCGGGCGGTGAGGCGCCGGGCCTGGTCGATGACCGGCTCGAGCGCGCCGTTGACCACCTCCTCCGAAGCGCCGAGCGCGACCGCGGCGGCGGGGGGGTGGGGACCCTGACTCCATTCGGTGATCTCCTCGGGACGGGCACCGGCGAGCACGAGTGACACGGTCATACCGTCCTCGGCGCCGAGCGCGGCGGCAATTCGCTTCAGCGCCTCGGTCTTGCCGGCCCGCGCCGGCCCGACGATCGTCACCCGCGAGCCCTTGCCGAACGGGGTCAGGAACTCGATCGCCTTGACCGTCGGATCCTCGGACCCGAGCTTGATCCGGTCGGCCGGGAAGGCGGCCGGGAGCTCGTCGTAGCGGACGCTGTCGGCCAGCTCGGAGGCGGGACGGCCGTTGATCGTCTCGATCCGGATCAGCGAGGCGAACCGCTCGGAGCGCCGTGGGGCGCGCTTGGGACCGCTGACGCGGTCACCGCTGACCAGCTCGCAGCGCTTGACCTGCGCAGCGGAGATATAGACGTCCTCGTCGGAGGGCTCGGGCGGATCGACGCGCACGAAGCCCGAACCACCGGCGAGCAGTTCGACCACGCCCTCGATGCTCGGCTCCTCGCCGCCGTCGGCGTCACCAGGGCCGCGATCGCCATCGGTGTCGCGCGCAGACAGGGAGTCATCGTCCCCGTCGGTGCTCGAAGATGCCTCGTCGCGGCCCGTGCCGCGGCCTCCGCGGCCGCCACGACGCCCGCGGCGGCGGCGGCTGGACGTGTCGTCATCGTCGTCATCGTCATGATCGTCGCGATCGGCACCGGCGGCGGGCTCGGCCTTTGCGTCGGCTCTTGCGTCGGTCTTTGCGTCGGCCGTCTGCTCGGCGTTGGCGTCAGCCTTCTTCGCGCCTCTGGCCGTCGGCTTCTTCTCGGGCTTGGCGTCGGTCTCGGCCTTCGCGTCACCGGCCTCGTCATCCTCGTCCGCTGCGGCGCGGCTCGTGCGCCGCGCGCGGGTGGCCCGCCGGGGCTTGGGCTTCTCGGCCGGAACGTCCTTCGCCGAGGCGTCAACGGCTGCGCCGCCGCCGCCGCTCTGCTTGTCGATGATCACGCCAATCAGCTCGGCTCGTCGCAGGCGACGGTAACCGTCGATCGAGAGCTCCGAGGCGATGGTGTGCAGGTCGGCCAGCGGGCTGGCCTCGAGCGCGCTGCGGTCAAGTACTGACACGGTTACTCCTTGAATTTCGGTGGAATCGGTGGGCACCGATCGCGTTGTGCCAGCGACCGGCGATACCAGGACCTAGGAATCTAGCGCCTGCGACGGCGACGCGGCCGGGCGCGGGGCGTCGCCCTGCTGCCAGCGCACGGTGTCGGCGAGCCGCAGGTCGGGCGCGACTTCGAGCTCGCGGCGCAGCGCGGAGCGCACGAGCAGGTAGTCGCGGGCCGCGGCGACATCGTGCACACGCAGCAGGTGAACGCCCGCGTCCACACCATGGCCAATCGCGGCCAGGGTGCCAGCCAGACGCTCGCGCGGCGCTCGCCCGGTGAGCGCGCCGATGAAATCCTTGCGCGACACGGCGAGCAGGACCGGACGCGCAAAGCTCCGCAGATCCCCGAGTGCCGCGAGCACGTCGATCGTCTGCGCCGGCGTCTTGGCGAAGTCCGGGCCGGGATCGAGCACGATCTGCTCCTCGCTGACCCCGCGGCCCACGGCCACGGCCATGCGCTCGGCGAGGAAGCTCGTCACGTCGGCGCGGATCGGGCCGTCGAAGGCGGGATCCAGCAGCTTCTCCTTGGGCCGCGCACGGGTGTGCATGATCACCAGGCCGGCCCCGGTCTGGGCGCAGACGTCGGCCAACTCCGGGTCGCGCAGGCCGCTGACGTCGTTGACCAGGCATGCCCCGGCCGCGACTGCGGCGCGCGCGACCTCAGGCTTGTAGGTGTCCACCGAGACGTGCACATCCAGCTCGGCGCAGACGCGCTCGATCAGTGGCACGACCCGCTCGATCTCCTCGGCGCCGGTGACCGCCGGGCGATTGGTCACTCCGGATTCGCCGCCGATGTCGATGAAGGCAGCGCCCTCGGAGACCAGCTTATGGGCGAGCGCCACCCGCGCCTCCAGGGAGCGATGCAGCCCGGCGTCGGAGAACGAGTCCGGGGTGGCGTTGACGATGCCCATCAGCATCGGCTCGACACAACTCAGCTCGCGCCCGTCGACGCGGAGGATCGGTGGCCGGTCGCTCACGGGCCGGCGGCCACGCGCCCGGCTCCGATCAGACCCTCGGCGGCCGCCTCGGCGCCGAACGCTTGGGCCTCCCGAGTGATCCGGACCGCGTCCCAGCCGCACTCGGGAGCCATCGCGGCCGCGACGCGCAGCGGGATCACGCTGTCCGGCGCACCCAGCTCGCATGCAGCGATCAGGCCCAGGCGGGTGCGACGCAGCAGCACGTCGCCGACCGTGCGCGCCTGTTCGGGGCGCACCGAGAACGCCGCCTCGGCCAGCAGGTCGGGCAAGCCGTCGACGATCGGCTGCGCGAGCTCCCCGCGGCTCTCCGCGGTGGCCAGGACGCGATGCGCCGCATGGCCGTAGCGAGACGCCAGCTGGGGGTAGGCGTCGCGATCTACCACCTCCACCTCGGGCAGGTCAGATGTCGCCACCGGCGCAACGAGCGGGATCTCCTGGGTCCGGCACGGCGCCTGATGCCCATCACGCTCCACGAGGGGCAGATAGTCGATGTCCTGCGCCGCGGGCTGGACGTGGCCGATGTCGCCGTCGTAGTTGTTGTCGGTGGTCCCGATCAGGCTACGCCCCACCCACGGCAGCGCGAAGATCGAGCGCCCGCCGCCCGCGGGAACGATCGCCCCCGCATTGAGCGGGAGATCCTCGTGGCGCAAGGTGATGTGGGTCCTGCGGCTGGGGGCGATGCGGTTGGCGCACACGGCCCCGAACCGCTCGGCCTCCCCGAGCACGGTCAGCACAAGCCGGGCGTCGTCGGTCTGGCAGTCGTAGAACAGATAGCCGCCGCTGGGGTTGCGCGCGGTCAGGGCGGGCAGCAGCTCGGTCACCCCGGCACCGGAGATGAGCCGGTGGCGCGCCGGGCTCCAGTCGTCCTGGGCCCCGTCCGCACCCCGTCGAGCGCTGCGTCGGGCGCGCAGGGATGGCGCGGCCATCACGTCGTACATGTTCAGCCCGATCGCGGTCATCAGGTCCGGGCGCGCACCATCGAAGGCCGGGACGACGAGCTGCCGCGGGCGCACCAGGTGCGGCGCCACGCGGACGAGCAGCTGGCGCTCCAGCCGCGCCTCGCGAACGAGGCCGAGGTCGAAGTTCTGCAGGTAGCGCAGTCCGCCCTGGACGAGCTTGGACGAGCGGCTGCTGTCCCCAATGCGTAATCGGCGCGTTCGACCAGGGCGACGCTGTAGCCGCGGGAGGCGGCGTCCAGGGCGACTCCGGCCCCGGTGATGCCGCCGATGACCACGACGTGGAACGATTCGCGCGTGAGTGCCTGCAGCGCGGACTCACGACTCAGCATGCCGGGCAAGATAGCCCTCCGGCGTACCCGCCGGTCCTGGCGACGGGCACTGGCGCGGGCGCAGCGCTGCCGCGGCGGCGAGCGGTTACCGCCCGCCGGCCTGCTGGTACAGGCCGCGGATCACGTCGTAGAACGCCGGCGAGGTCTCCTGATAGCCCGGGCAGCAGACGGTGCCGCCCGGGGCGTTGACCCCGATCTCGATGTGAGGTCCGGAGGAGATGCCGACGTGGCCGCAGCCCAGCTCGGCGATCGGCTCACCCGCGGCCACGCTCGTCCCGACCGGGACGAGCGCCGGGGCCGCATGGCCGTAGTAGATGTAGCGCCCGTCGTAGGGACCGCCGGAGACCTTGAGTACTGGCGCGTCGGGGCCGAAGCCGCTGATCCCCTCCTGCACGATCGTCCCCGCGGCCATCGCGACCTCGACCACCTGGCTGCCGCAGGCACTGCCGACCGTGCTGATGTCGATCCCCTGATCAAGCGTCCAGGTCTTGGCCGAAAGCACGGCGGAGACCGGCCTGAGCGGGAACACGAGCCCAGCCGCCGGGGTCAGACCGGTGCTGCCGGCCGTCAGTCCGCTGTTGCCCGCGGTCAGCCCGGAGCGCGCCCTGCGCTGCACGGCGGCCTGGAGCGTGGCCGCAGTGCGCGTGCCCACCGCGCCGCTGGCGGGCGCGAGATGGCTGACCAGCTGAAAGCGGGCCACCGCAGCCTTGGTCTGGCTGCCGAAGTAGCCGGTGGACGGCACCGTCAGACCCAGGTCGCTGAGCCAGGACTGCAGGATCGTGACGTCGTTGCCGCGCTGGCCCGTACGCAGCGTGCGCGTGAAAACCTGCGCGCTGCCTGACGCCCGGACGATCCCCTTGGGCGCGGTCGGCGCAACGAGGCCGGCCCCACCGGAGGCGGCGGCGGCCGCGCTCGCCGACAGGAGCGTGATTGCGACGGCGCTCAGCAGGGTGTGGCGGAGGGCTCGCATCGGGAGGGCTCGCATCGCCCGATAGCGTTCGACGCCGGTCCGAAACCCAGCCCGGAGGCGGGCCGGGTTGCACACGTTTGCGGTGATGAGGCTGCGAGAAGCGAACACGTCGACCAGCGCCGCTGACAGCGGCATTGCACAGACAGGGCCTGTTCTGCCTGCGGGGTTAGCTGACGGGCTCGCGCTGTGAACAGCGCTTCTCGTAGATCACCACGAGACTCGCCCCAACAACTTGGGCTCCCCGCTCCCCGGGGCGGCAACCGGGGACTCGGCGAGCGTCAACCTATCAGAATCCGCTGACGGCCGGGCACCGATGCCGGCCGGCGTCCGGACACGCCTACTCGGCGTGGTGGGCGGGATCGGCGACCCCGGCCTGACGGCGCTCGTGGACCGTCGCCTTGATCCGTTCGACGGTGTCGTCGGACATGCGGCGGACCTCCCAATGGGTGAGCTTGATCAGACGCATCGGCGAGGTGGCGACCACGTCGGCGTTGCGCGGGCGTTGTTCGAGCAGCCCCATCTCGCCGATCAGGTCACCGGTCTTCAGCGAGGCGATCCTCTCGCCCTTCTGGATGACGTCGGCGCTGCCCTCCTCGATCGCGATCAGCTCGACCGAGTAGTCGCCCTCCTTCAGCAGGATCTGTCCCTCAGCGGCGCTGGTCTCGGTCGCGAAGGTGGCCAAACGCTTGGCCTCGGCGTCTGAGAGATGAGAGAAGATCGGTATCGCGGTCAGGCGGTTGGCGTCCAAGAGTCGATCCTCGTTCCAGGGTGGACAACAGACTGTGGCGCGACTCTAACCGCCCGTCACGACGGGCACCACTCCAGGTGGCGCCGGTGCTTTAGAGCGCCTGCACCTCGGCGGTGACCTCGCTGACCGACGCCTTGGCGTCACCGAACAGCATCGCCGTCTTGGGGTCGTAGAAGAGCGGGTTGTCGATCCCAGCGAAACCGGAGGCCATCGAGCGCTTGAGCACGATCACCGAGCCGGACTTGTCGACTTCGAGGATCGGCATGCCGTAGATCGGGCTGCCGGGCTCGTTCTTGGCCGCCGGGTTGGTGACGTCGTTGGCCCCGATGACCAGCGTCACGTCGGTGCGGCTGAACTCGGGGTTGATGTCATCCATCTCCCGCAGCAGGTCGTAGGGCACGTCGGCTTCGGCCAGCAGCACGTTCATGTGCCCGGGCATCCGCCCGGCGACCGGATGGATCGCGTACTTGACCGTGACGCCCTTGGCCTCGAGCGCGCGCTCGAGCTCGCGTACGGCGTGCTGGGCCTGAGCGACGGCGAGGCCGTAGCCGGGGGCGATCACCACCTGACGCGCGTAGGAGAGCTGGATGGCCACGTCGGCGGCGCTGGTCGAGCGGACCGTTCCCTCGGTCTCTCCTCCCCCGCCCGTCGGCGC
>JALYZB010000454.1 GCA_030945945.1 Actinomycetota bacterium
CGCTTACGGGAGCGTAGACGGGCACGCCGAGGCGAATCGCGGCGGCAGCGACCTCCGCTTCTGCAATCGAGCCTTTGAGGTTCGATGACTCCATACGAACACATGTTCGTGCACCTTCCGGACAGAAGCTATCCGCGCGGCATGAACTCCGGAACGTCGAGTTCGTCGTCGCCAGAGCGCGGCCGAGGAGTGCTCGCGTGCACGCCGGCGCCCCGGGGCAGGCGCGTGTTCTCGTGCACGCGGTCGATTCGGGAGATCAGCTGGCCGTGGATCTGGGCCACGTCACGCAGCAGCCGCTCGGAGTTGAAGCGCAGCGAGTTGCCCATCTCGCGCAGGTTGGCTCCCAGCTCCATACCCTCGTTGCGGACCTCGTCGGCCGTCGTGCGGGCCCCTGAGAGCAGCTCCCGGGTGTAGCGTTCGGCCTCGCGCTGGCTGGTCGTGGCCGCCTCGGTGGCCTTCTTGAGCATCTCGTCCGCCTTCCGGCGGGCGGTGTCAGCGATCACCAGAGCCTCGCTGGCCTCGGTCGTCCTGGCCTCCTCGGCTGCCTGCTGGCTATCCGCGCGCAGGCGCTCGGCCGCGGCGCGGGCCGCCGCCGTGATCTCGCCCGCCTCCTTCTCGGCGGCGCTGACGCGGTACTGGGCGGCCCGGTCACTCTCGGCGATCCGGTCCCCAGCCTGGGACTCCGCCTCGGCGCGGATCGTCTCGGCGGTCGCCTCCGCCGCCGCCACGATCGCCGCCACCCGGTCGGCTGCGCCGCCCAGGCCGGTGCCGCGGCCGCCGCGGCTCCGATCCTCGGTGCCGTCTCGGTCGGCCCCGGTCTGTATGTCTGCGGCCACGCGGCGGATGGTACCCGCGGCCAGGGCGAGAAACCGCAGGCTGCGTGCCGTAGCGCCGCCCGCCCCAAGTAACCTCAGACGCAATGGCCGCGCCGCGCTATCAGCCCGATCAGATTGAGCCCCGCTGGCAGGCCCTGTGGGCACAGGAGGGGACCTGGGAGGTCTCCAACGAGCCCGACGGCCGGCCCGCGTCCTACGTGCTTGAGATGCTGCCCTACCCGAGCGGCGAGCCGCACATCGGTCACCTCAAGAACTACGCCATCGGCGACGCGGTGGCGCACTTCCACCGGCGCACCGGCCGCCGTGTGCTGCACCCGATGGGCTATGACGCATTCGGGTTGCCGGCCGAGAACCACGCGATCCGCACCGGCGTGCACCCCCGGCAGTCCACCGACGAGTCGATCGCCTCCTTTCAGCGGGCGTTCCGGCGCTGGGGCATCTCGATTGACTGGACGCGCGAGTTCGCTACCCACGAGCCGACCTACTACCGCTGGACGCAGTGGATCTTCCTCAAGCTGCTGGAGCACGGCCTCGCCTACCGCAAGGAGGCGGCGGTCAACTGGTGCCCGCATGACGCGACCGTGCTGGCCAACGAGCAGGTTATCGACGGCCATTGCGAGCGCTGCGGTCACGAGGTCGAGATCCGCCAGCTCGAGCAGTGGTTCTTCCGGATCATCGACTACGCCGACCGGCTGTTGGATGACCTGGACACGATCCGCTGGCCCGAGCACGTCAAGGCGATGCAGCGCAACTGGATCGGCCGCAGCGAGGGGGCCGAGGTCAGCTTCCGCTGCGAGGAGCTGGGGATCGACTACGCGGTCTTCACCACTCGCCCCGACACCCTGTTCGGAGCCACCTTCTTCGTGCTCGCCCCCGAGCATCCGGACATCGAGCGCCTGGCCGCCGGCACCGAGCACGAGGCCGACGTCCGTCGCTACGTCAACCGGGCGCTGACCGAGTCCCACGCGGACCGGGGCGCAGCCGACAAGCCCAAGACGGGCGTTGCCCTGGGGCGGACCGTGACCAACCCGGTGAACGGCGAGCAGATCCCCATGTACGTCGCCGACTATGTGCTGATGGAATATGGCACCGGAGCGGTGATGGCGGTGCCCGCTCACGATCAGCGTGACTTTGATTTCGCCCGGGCCTACGACCTGCCGATCCGTCAGGTGGTCGCCCCGGCCGACGGCGCCGAGGTCGCCGCCGACGGTGCCTTCGTCGCCCACAGCGACGACGAGCACCTGATCAACTCCGGAGACTTCACCGGGCTGAGCACGACGGAGGGCAGGGCCGCGATCGTCGCAGCGCTGCATGGCGAAGGGATCGGGCACGCGTCGGTCAACTTCCGTCTGCGCGACTGGTTGCTCTCCCGTCAGCGCTATTGGGGCTGCCCGATCCCGGTCATCTACTGTGAGCGCTGCGGTCTGGTGCCGGTGCCCGAGGACCAGCTGCCGGTCGAGCTGCCCGAGGTCGAGGACTACCGCCCGCGGGGTCGCTCCCCGCTGGCCGCCGCGGTGGACTGGGTCACCACCACCTGCCCCGCGTGCGGGGGACCGGGCCGGCGTGAGACGGACACGATGGACACCTTCGTGGACTCCAGCTGGTACTTCCTGCGCTACTGCGATGCCGGCAACGACACGGCGCCGTGGGACCCGGCGGCCCTGGCCGAGTGGATGCCGGTGGACCAGTACATCGGCGGGGTCGAGCACGCGATCCTGCACCTGCTGTACGCGCGCTTCTTTGTCAAGGCGCTCGCCGATATGGACCTCGTCGCGGTGCAGGAGCCGTTTTCGGCCCTGTTCACGCAGGGGATGATCCTCGGTCCCGACGGCCAGAAGATGTCCAAATCCCGTGGCAACGTGATCAGCCCGCAGCCGATCGTCGAGCGATTCGGGATCGACGCCGCGCGCTGCTACGTGCTGTTCATCGGGCCGCCCGATCAGGATGCCGCATGGTCGGAGACCTCGCTGGAGGGTGTGCACCGCTTCCTCTCGCGGCTGTGGCGGTTGGGGGACGAGCTGTCAGAGGGCACCCCGCCCGGTCCGGCCGAGCCGCCGGCCGACGCTGAGGGTGACGCGCTCGCGCTCGTGCGCAAGGCCAACTGGGCGATCGACAAGGTCACCGGTGACCTGTCGGGCCGCTTTGCCTTCAACACCGCGATCGCTGCGGTGATGGAGCTGGTCAACGAGCTCTACCGGCACCCCGAGTCCGAGCTCGCCGCTCGACGCTTTGCCACCGCGACAGCCGCCTCACTGCTGTTCCCGTTCGCGCCCCATCTCGGCTCCGAGGTCTATGAGCGGCTGACCGGGGTCCGGGTCTGGGAGCAGCCATGGCCCGAGGCGGACCCGGCGATGCTCGTCGCCGACACCTTCGAGCTGGTGTGCATGGTCAACGGCAAGGTCCGTGACCGCGTCCCGGCGCGGTCCGGTGCCCCGCGCGAGGAGCTCGAGCGGCTCGCGCTCGACGCGCGCGGCGTGCAGGCGCATCTCAACGGCCACCTGATCGTCAAGCTGATCGTGGTGCCCGACAAGCTGGTCAACGTCGTCACCAAATGAGCTGCGGCCGGCACCTCGGAGCCCGCCGGTCGGACTCCTAGACTCAGGGCTCGTGCCGAGCTTCCGCGCCGCCTACCTGATCCACGGCGACGATCACGGCCGCATTGCCGAGCGCCGAGCACGCCTGCGCTCGCTGGCGGAGTCGCTGAGCGGCACCGAGGGCGTGGAGCTGTTCGAGGGCGAGGACTCGACCCCGGACGTGGTCGCGGCCGCGCTGGATGCGATGACGCTCGCGCTCGGGCGGCGCTTTGTCATCGTCGACGGCGCCGAGCGCTGGAAGGACAAGGAGCTCGATGGTCTGGCCGCCTCGGTGAAGGAAATCGCGCCCGAGACCACGGTCGCGTTCTTCGCCCGCGAGGAGGGCCGCAGCACGGCACCGCTGCGCCTGCACGAGATCGTTCGGTCGGCCAGTGGCGAGATCAACGTCGAGAGCAGTGTCAAGCCCTGGGAGCTGCCCAAGTGGGTGGCTGCGCAGGCGGCGGCGCTCGGACTCGTGCTCGACACCGAGGCTGCCCGGGCGCTCATCGCCCATGTCGGCGATCGTCAGCAGCGGCTGCTGCGCGAGCTCGAGAAGCTGGCGCTCGGGTGTGAGCCGGGCACCACGCTGGACGCCGTCGCCGTCGATGAGCTGACCGCTCAGTCGGCTGAGCGCAAGGCGTGGGTGGTCGCCGACGCGCTCGTCGCCGGCGACGAGGTCGCCGCGGTCCGCACCTACCTTGCGCTGCGCGCGCAGGGGGAGCGGCTTCCCGGCCTGCTGTACTGGCTCTCGGGTCGCGTACGCTCCGCCCACGGCGTGGCCGCGGCACTGGACGCCGGCGCGCCTCCGGCCCAGATCAAGCGCACGCTGCGGATGCCCGGGCGTGCCGCCGACCAGTTGATCGCCGACGCTCGCAGAGCCGGAGCCGATGCGCTGCGCGACGCCGCCGCCGAGATTGCTGATCTCGAGTTCGCATCGCGGGGAGGGGGGTCGCGCGGCGGGGTGTCCGAGGACACCGCCGCGCTGCTGGCGATCGAGCGGATCGCCGGCTGACCCGCGTCAGGAGATCGTCGAGTTGATCACGACGATGATCGCCACGATCACGATCATGATGACCACGAGCGCAATTCCCCGCCCGGGCCAGTTGCTGCTGCGCAGAGCCGGGTTCAGCGGACGCTCAATCCGCGGCAGCGGATTGGGGGCGGTTCGTTCGGTCTCCCCAATCGTCTCCCCGTCGGCCTCGCCGCCGACGAATGAGGCTCCGCCACCGCGCGACGGGCTCGCACCCCGCTCGCCGTCCCCGGACGGCCCGGCGCCGCCCGTGGGCCGGCTCTCCTGTCGCGT
>JALYZB010000467.1 GCA_030945945.1 Actinomycetota bacterium
CGGTTGTTGGCCGGATTGCGGGCCTGCAGCTCGAACTGGCGCGGGGCCTTGGCCACCTGCTCGAGGATGAACTCGGGATCGAAGCGCACCCGGTTCTCGTCCTCGACGGTCTGCCCGGCGGCACGGAACAGCTCAACCGCCTCGGGCAGCAGGAACTCGATCCCCAGTTCGGAGACGATCCGCCGCCAGCCCCGGTCCAGGGTGGCCATCGCATCCTCGGAGAGGATCTCGTAGCGGGGCATCGCGTTGACGAACATTGCCGGCTCCTCTGCGGTCGTGAACGGCGTTTGAACAGCGCTTGACGTGGCGCTTGCGAGGCCTAATATATCCGGCGTGGAACAACAGTTCCAAGAAACCCCGTGGTCTGATTCTGCGAGCCGCGGGACGACCGCGATCGACCGTGGCGCCGAGCTGCTCGTGCGCGTGCTCGAGTCCGAGCAGCCGGTCGCCCTCACTGACCTGGCCAGCGCCAGCGGCATCCCCAAGAGCACGGCGTCACGGCTGCTGAGTGCACTCGAGCGCCAGGGGCTCGTCGAGCAGGAGGGCGAGCGCGGGCGGCTGCGGCCCGGCCCCGCGATTCTCCGCGTCGCCGAGCGCAACCTGCTCGAGCGCAGCCTGATCGACCTCGCCGGCCCCTCGCTCGACGCGCTCGCCGACTACAGCGGCGAAACGATCAACCTCGCGGTGCCGACGCGGCTCGGCGTCGAGCACATCGCGCAGGTCGACAGCCGTCATTTTCTCGGCACCGGCCAGTGGCTCGGGCGGCAGGTCGCCTTTCAGCCCAGCGCCAACGGCAAGGTGTTTCTCGCCTTCGGCCGCGCCACGCTCCCGGCCGGCGACGATGCGTCGGTGGCCCGCGCTCACCGGGCCGAGCTCGAAACGGTCCGCCGCGAGGAGTTCGCCGCCGCCGTCGACGAGCTCGAGCCGGGCCTGGCGGCGATCGCCGCGCCCGTCCGCGGCACCCGTGGCGACGTGGTCGCGGCGCTGAGCATCTCTGGCCCGACGATGCGGATGACGCCGGAGCGGATCGCCGAGCTCAAGCCGATCCTCGTCGAGGAGGCGCGCGCCCTCAGCCGCCGCCTCAGCACCCCCGAGCAACCCGAGCAAGGAGCCAACGCCGCATGACCCACGAGGAGATCCTCCAGCTGCTCTATGAAGAGACGCTGGTCGGCAACGCCCCCGCCGTCAAGGACGGCGTCAACGGCGGGCTGCAGGACGGGCTGGAGCCCGAGCGCATGCTCTATGACGCGCTGATCCCCTCACTCGAGGAGGTGGGGGCCCGTTTTGAACGCGGTGATTACTTCGTCCCCGAGATGTTGATCGCCGCCCGCGCGATGCAGGGAGCGCTGGACATCCTGCGCCCGCTGCTGGCCGAGACCGGCACCCGGACCGTCGGCACGTTCCTGATGGGCACCGTCAAGGGCGACGTCCACGACATCGGCAAGAACCTCTGCAACATCATGCTCGAAGGCGCCGGCTTCACGGTCATCGACCTCGGGGTCAACGTCCCGCCGGAGAAGTTCGTGCAGCAGATCGGCGAGCACAACCCCGACGTGGTCGGCTTCTCGGCCTTCTTGACCACCACGATGCCGATGTTCAAGGCCAACATCAACGCACTCGAGAAGGCCGGAATCCGCGATGACGTGATCGTGATGGTCGGCGGGGCTCCGGTCACCCAGGAGTACGCGGATGCGGTCGGGGCCGACGGGTACTCGGCCGACGCGTCCTCGGCGGTCAAAAAGGCCAAAGAACTGATTCAGCTGCGGCGGGACCGGGTTCCGGCATGACGGCGCGCGTTGCGACGACGGCCTCGGGCCTCGTGGCGCGTGCCGAGCACGCGGTCAAGGCGCCCGTGTGGGGATGTCAGATGTGCGGTCAGTGCGTGCTGCACTCGACCGGGTTGACCTGTCCGATGACCTGCCCCAAGCAGCTGCGCAACGGGCCCTGCGGCGGGGTGCGAACCGACGGCCACTGCGAGGTCAAGCCCGAGATGCGCTGCGTCTGGGTCAAGGCCTACGAACGGTCCGAGCGCCTGCCACTGTGGCGCAACCACTTCGATGACGTGCGCCCGCCCGTGGATCACCGCCTCCAGGGCGACTCCGCATGGCTGAACCTGATCAGCGGCCGTGATCGCCGGACGCCCGAGGGGTGGGATGTCCGGGCTTGAGGAAAAGCTGGACCGCGGGGAGTTCGTCGTCACCGCCGAGATGCCGGTGATCGACGGCGGCGGCGAGGCCGACATCCGCCGCCACCTGGCGCCGATGCGGCCCTTCGTGGACGCCTACAACGCGACCGACAACCCGTCCGCACACGCCCACTGCTCACCGCTGGCGGTGGCCATCGGCCTGCGCCACGCCGGCGTGGAGCCGATCATGCAGCTCGTCTGCCGCGATCGCAACCGCCTCGCGCTGGAGGCCGAGCTGGCCGGGGCGGCGATGCACGGGATCGAGAACATCTGCTGCCTGACCGGCGACGACGTCACCGCCGGGGACGAGCCCGAGTCAAAGCGCGTGTTCGATCTCGACGGCGTCCAGCTGATCGCCCTGACCCGCGCGATGGCCGACGGGCACTATCTCTCCGGGCGTCCCCTGACCCCGGCGCCGCACTTCGTCACCGGAGCGGTCGAGAACCCCAGCGCGCCGCCGCTGGAGTACCGGATCCGTCGCGCGGCCAAGAAGGCGATCGCCGGGGCCCGCTTTCTTCAGCTGCAGCTCTGCTATCGGCCCGAGCTGCTGGAGCGCTTCATCGCCGCGGCGCATGACACCGGTCTCAGCCAGCGGCTTGCGCTGATCCCCTCGATCTGCATTCTGCGCTCGGTCGGCGGCATGCGCTTTGTGGCCTCGAGCGTGCCGGGCATCGACGTGCCGCCGGACACCCTGCGGCGCGTGGAGACCGCGGCCGACCCTGAGGCCGAGTGCTTTGAGATCGCCTACGAGCTGGCCCGCCACGCGATGGATCAGCCGGGCGTGGCCGGCCTGCACTTCATCTCCTTCCGCCGCGACGCAGGTATCGCCGCACTGTGCCGACGGCTCGGAATTCAGCCCCAAATCGAAAGTGAGCAGCATGGACACAGTCCTTCGGTCGCACTCGGGTAGCGTGACCATCGGCGCCGAGCAGCCCTTCTGCATCATCGGCGAACGCATCAACCCGACCGGACGCAAGCGCTTCGCGGAGGAGCTGCGCGCCGGCAACATCGACACGGTCACCGCCGACGCGCTGGCCCAGGTCCAGGCCGGCGCCGACATGCTCGACATCAACGCCGGCATCCCCCTGGTCGATGAACCCGAGCTGCTCAAGAGCATGCTGCGTGCCGCGCAGGCGGCGGTCGACGCACCGATCTGCATCGACTCCTCGGTGATCGAGGCGCTGGAGGCCGGGCTGTCGGTCTACGAGGGCCGGGCGCTGGTCA
>JALYZB010000481.1 GCA_030945945.1 Actinomycetota bacterium
TGGCTCTCAATGCCAGCCTGGCGTTCGTATTTGTCTACACCATCCCCGACGAGGCCAAGGCCGCCGCCGTCGAGGCGATCACGCGCGCGCTGTGCGACGACGCGATCTCCGCACTGCCGCTGCACCAGTGTTCATCCGGCCGCGTCAAACGGCCTCTCCTGCCCGAAGGCCGCATGGAGATGCGCGATCCGCTCACTCTCTCGCACAACCTTCACCTCGGCGCGGCCGAGACCCGCTTCCCCTCGCTCACGAGGATCTCAGATTGCGCGGCGACGACCCGCCAGCGCGCAAAGCGCGCTCGGCGGACGATCCCTCGTCCTCCTCCTAGCGCAGCGGGCGAGCCCATCGGCGACTTCAGGTAATCGCCGCCTGATTGCGAGGACGCTGGCATGCTGGGAGGCCGCGCCTGTGCCGCGGCCTCGCTCGCCTGGTGGAGCAGCAGAAACGAGACAGGGCGGCGGCTGACACCCGCGAGCGGCGCCGGCAATCCAAGCGTCGTCAGGGCGATAGTGCGCTCGACGCCGTCGCAGATGCGAAAGCGCTCGTCTGCGTCGCCGAAAGACGCCGTCGGCTGAGCCGCCTACATCGTCGATTCGGCGTATGCCAGCCGACGTCGACGGAGTCGAAGCGCTCGTCGGACCTGACGTCGCCAGCGCCCGAAACGCACCTGTGCCGAGGTTTCAACATCATTCCCCCGGCATGTTGCAGACCCCGTCACACTCCGAACCATGAGCGCTCTACGAGACGAACTACGACGATTGATCGAGTCCGGGCCGATGGCCCATCTCAGCACGATCAACCCCGACGGCAGCCCGCAGGTCACGGTCATCTGGATCGGCCTGGACGGCGATCAGGTGGTCAGCGGCCACATGAGTCATAACCACAAGCTGCGGAACATCGAGCGCGACCCACGTGTCGTCCTGTCGTTCGACGGCCCCCGCGACCACGAAGCCTTCCTGAACCCCTACGCGGTGCTTCGCGCCAGGGCCACCGTCGAGCCCAGCACCGGCGCCTGGAATCTCCTCAACCGCCTGACCAAGGTCTACCTCTCGCCAGCCTCCGAGTTCCCGGGAGCGAAGGGGCCCGGCTACATCGCCCGCTACACCGTCGAGCGGGTCAGTGGCGTTGGCCCCTGGATCGCAAAGCAACGCGACTAGACCCTGGACGGGTTCGTCGCCAGGATGGCAGACTCTCGTCCGCTTCTGCATGACATGCAATCCGGTCGCGCCGGATGCCACGGTCGATGTGACCGGGGAGTCGCCAAGGCAATCGGGCGCCGCGCGCTGGCGTCAGGAGCAAAGCGATCATGCGTAAGAGCGGCGGAGGCCCGTATAGGAGATCCCGAGGGGCCCGGTGCCGGCAGGGCCGACCCGTGCAATACGTTGCCAGCAGCAGTCCGCGGCGGCCGAACTGAAGGGCTCGTGCCCCCGGTTACGCTGCGAGCCGCTCGTGCCTTGTCTGCCACGCAGCATTTACCGACAGAGCAATCTTCCTGTATAGGACGGTGGATGAGGCGGCAACGCGGGCCAAATGGGGGGCTCAGGGTTCCCCATCGGCGTGCCTTCCGAAGCTGATCCAGAGCTGATCCATCTATACAGCGTCCGCGGGGCCGGGCCCGGCTAGCGCTTGACGATCTGGAAGCTCAGCGACCGTGGCATCGATTGCTGGCCGGCCGTGTTGATCGCCTGGATCAACAGCCTGTAGCGCCCTGGCTTGAGGGTATCGGTGGGCGATATGCGTCCCTGGAATCTGAGCCGGGCGATGCGCGTCTTGGCGTTGAACACGGCCTTCATCGCGCGGTCAGCGAGAGAGCCGTCAGACGGCATCATCCCGACGCTCCGCGCGAACTGCATCTGATCAAACACCACGAAGTTGGAGGCGATCTTCCCGTCTTGCACGACAAAGTGATCGATGCCGTCAAGCTCGACCGCCCGCCCGGTAGGGGCGACCCCCTGCCACAGCGCACCCGAATGAGTGCCTGTCATTCGCCACCGCACGAACACATCGTCGTCCTGCGCAGCGAGCCCGACGATCTCAATACGAAAGTCCGGCAGCCCGTCAAACGCGGCTTGGAAGTAGGCACCGATCGCGTCTGCACCCACGCTCGTTCCGGTCGGGAACCGCTCCACGGTCTCGACTGTCCAGAACCGCTTGAGCGCCGCGACATCGTGGGCGTTGAGACTCTCAAACGCCGAGCGGATCAGCTCCGCGTTCGTGGTGGTCTCAAGCGGCGTCGCGGCGACAGTCATCGCCTAAAGATTGGCAACCGCCGCCAGAGAAGGTAAGGCGCCACGGCCCAGTGCATGGCCGAGCGAGCAACGAGCTTCGAGCGATTACGGTTGTAGGTGATCGCGCAGGCGCTCTCGTCGCCCGCGACGCAGAAGCTCGCGGTCAGGCACGAGACTGACTCAGGTACGGCTTGTCAGCCGGATGGAATGGAAGTTCAAGCCGCCGCCCGCGAGCGACGCCGGCAGCTCTCCAGTTCGCCTAACCTACAGCGCTCGGCTGCCCCCCCCGCACGATCGCTCTCATCCAGCGTCGCGTCGCGTCGCGTCGATCGCCTCGCGACGTTCCGATGGTCGGAATCGGCGCCGAGCGCTCGGCTGTCCAGCGTCGGCCACGAGGTGGGATCGCGCTGGTGGGGTTGCGAATCCCGGTAGCGGTATCGGTAAGCCCAGTCGTGAGAGGGCGATCGTCTTGGCCGCTCTGGCGGGGCTGGATTATCGCAAACCCGGTCAGCGTCCGTGGTGGACGGCTTCGACGTTGTGTCCATCGGGGTCAAGGACGAACGCACCGTAATAGCCCTCTGAATACTCCGGGCGACGGCCCGGGGAACCGTTGTCACGCCCACCGGCCTCAAGCGCCGCCGCATAGAACGCATCAACCTGCTCGCGTCGGTCTGCGGCGAAAGCAAGGTGGACCGGGGCGCCGGTGCCGTAGGCGGTCGAGATCGCAAAGTCATCTGCCTCATCGAGGCCGAACGCGACGTCCGCGGCGCCCTCCCGCCACGGTCCGATCTCAGCAAACCCAAGCGGCAGAAGTGCGTGACGATAAAATTCACGGCTGCGCGCCAAGTCGCTCACGCCCACACTCACATGATCGATGACCACACGCCGCCTTGGCATGACCTGGACTCTACAAGCGGCCTCGCGTCGAGCCGGACATGCGCCGGCACGGAAAAGCGGTCCGACCCCTAGTCGGATTGCGATAATCACATAGTCGCCAAGGCGCGCGTCCGTAGCGCGCCGACCGGAGGAGAAATGCGATCCGGCCCGTTCCCGAGTTGCCCACGCTCGCGATGCCCACCGCGCCGCCGGCGCGGATCTGCGCTTTGAGACGGCGCTGGCGACGCTCACTCGTTGGAGGGCCGCGGCGCCTGGCTGAGCGCCGCTGGTTTGATCGACGAGCAGCGTCAGGCCCAGGCTGGTGTCTGGCTGCGGCGCTGGCGGTCGCGCAGCAGAGCGCCACCGACGAGCAGCCCCCAGATCAAAAACCAGGGGTCCCAAAGGTAGGCGTGCCAGGCCAGCGCGCGGTGATCGGCGGTGGCGGACGCGTGGATCACACCGGCCTGGAGCAGCAGCCCGGACGCGGTCAGCACCAGGCCGTAGAGCGTCAAGATCGCCGCTTCGACGCACGCCAGCACCCACAGGTTCCGATTCCACACCGCGCTGCTCAGCCGGCGCACTGCGAGCAGCGGCAGCACCGCGGCCACCAGCTTGAGGACCACGGCAGCCCAGATCGCAAGCATCACGCCGGTGTTTCCCGCGAGCGCCGCCCTGGCAATCGAGCCACCAACGGTGTCCGCGAGCCATGTGCCTCCCAAGCCCCAGTAGACGCTGACTGCGGCGAAGAGCAAGCCGACAACCAATGCTCCCTGTGCGAGCCTGACCCCGGTCGGCCGTGGCTCGAGGCGTCGCGACATGCGCCATACGTTAGCGTATGGCGAGTGCCGTTATCAAGGACCGACTGGACCGAGGCAGCGCTCCTGGCGCTCGCCCACGACGGGCTCGCAGGCGTCGCGGTCCAGCCGCTGGCGCGGCGCCTGGGCGCGACCAAGGGCAGCTTCTACTGGCACTTCGCCGACCGGGCGGAGCTGATCGCCGCGACGCT
>JALYZB010000487.1 GCA_030945945.1 Actinomycetota bacterium
GAGCGCATCCAGCGTGTCCTGCATGAGGCGGATCAGATGGTCATAGACGTCATCGAGATCGGGATCGGGGCCGAACTCGGCCTGCAGGTCGATCGGCGGCAGGGTCTCGACGGTGATCTTGCGCAGCAGCGGCAGGTGGCCGAACAAGTCACCGACGTTCAGCCCCCGCGGTCGGCGAGGGACCGGAAACCCTCCAGGACGGCCGCGAGACGTTCGGAGTGCTCTGATGGGGTCATGGGCAGCCAACTAAGGTTGGCGCGAGGTGCGGACGATTTCCCTGCATGACACGTGGACCGGACGGGTGCGGCCGCTGGTGCCCGCGAGGGCACCCCACGTGCGCATCTATGCCTGCGGGCCGACGGTCTACGGGCGGGTCCACGTGGGCAACGCGCGGCCGTTCGTGGTCTTCTCCCTGCTCAAGCGGTTCCTCGTCAGCCAGGGCTACGACGTGGAGTTCGTGGCCAACATCACGGACATCAACGACAAGATCTACGCCGCCGCCCGGCAGGCGGACACCGGCAGCACGGCGCTCGCGCGGGAGATGACCGCGGCCTATGTGGCCGATACCGACGCCCTGGGTCTCGGGCGTCCCGACCGCGAGCCGCTGGCCAGCGAGACGATTGGCCCGATCGTGGCTCTGATCGAGCGTCTCATAGGTGACGGTCATGCGTACGAGGCGAGCGGAGATGTCTACTTCTCGGTCCGGACCTACCCGGCCTACGGAGAATTATCCCACCGCGACATCGAGCAGATGGACCAGGGGGAAGGGGTCCAGGGGGCTGAACGCAAGCGCGACCCGCTGGACTTCGCCCTCTGGAAGGCGCGCAAGGACGACGAGGACGCCTTCTGGGACTCCCCGTGGGGCCCGGGACGTCCCGGCTGGCACATCGAGTGCTCGGCGATGGCCGAGGAGATCCTCGGGCTCGGCTTCGAGATCCACGGCGGCGGCAATGATCTGCTCTTTCCCCACCACGAGAACGAGGCAGCGCAGTCGGCGGCCGCGCACGGCGAACCGCTCGCGCAACTGTGGGTGCACAACGGCATGGTCCGGATGGCCGACGACAAGATGTCCAAATCCGTGGGCAACGTCTTCGTGCTCCACGAGGCGCTGGCGCAGTACGGACGCGATGCCCTGCTGATGTATCTCTGCGGCGCCCACTACCGCCAGCCGGTCGAATTCGACGCCGAGCGCCTGACCGAGGCGGCCGCCCGCTGCGCACGGATTCGGAGCGCGGCGCGGGCTCTCGTTCCGGGCCCGAGCCCCGAGTGGTCTGCGCCCCTGGCCGAGCGCTTTTTCGCTGCGTTGGCGGCAGATTTCAACACCCCCGGTGCGCTGGCGGCCGCCTTTGACTGGGTGCGCGAGGCCAACCGCCGGCTCGGCGAGCCGATCGGTGACGCGGATCTGCGCGCGATGCTCGACGTTCTCGGGCTGGCCAACCTGGCCGACCGGGAGCTGGTGAGCGCTCCTGCGCAGGCCTGGGAGCTGTTGCAGGATCGCGAGCGCGCGCGTGCCGAGCGCGACTTCGTCCGGGCCGACGCGATCCGTGACGAGCTGCGCGCGCTGGGCTGGGAGGTCCGCGACGGGCCGGACGGCCCCGCGCTGCTGCCCGGCGGTTGAACCGAGGGGAGTTCCTGGTGATCTGGGCGTGTGGTTGCATAACGCCGATCGTCCCTTGACAGTCGTGCGGTGCTATGTCAAGCTCGCGCCGTAAATAAGGATCAACTCGAGCGTTAGGGCTAGGGTTGACAGGGAGTCAGGCGACAACGACTCGCTCTCTGGGAGGTTCAATACCGGTGCGGCGCCAGGGGAGGTAGCGCGCCACGACAAATCCGATCTGCTGCGGATGCGCGGCGGCATGGGGAGACTTGTGGCTCGACTGTCTGCTTACTCTCAGGCTCAACCTCGGGTTGAGGATGGTTTTCTGATCGCTCTTGCCAAGCAGGGGCACCCGGAGGCGTACGACCAGATCGTCCGTCGTTACTACGGATTCGTGCGGCTGAAGGCCTCGTCGTACTTCCTCGCCGGCGGCGACGCCGACGACCTCATCCAGGAGGGACTGGTCGGCCTCTACAAGGCGGTGCGCGACTACCGGACCGACCGCGAATCCAGCTTCCGCAATTTCGCCGAGCTGTGCATCACCCGCCAGATCATCACTGCCGTCAAGACGGCGACGCGCAACAAGCACACGCCGCTGAACCAGTACGTCTCGTTCTCCAGCAGTCCGGCGGGCGGAACGGGCGACTCGGAGCCCACCCTCGACGAGATGCTCCCCGGCTCCACCGTGCACGATCCCGTCAACCAGGTGATCTCCTCCGAGGAGCTGCGCGCCCTTGTGGCCTG
>JALYZB010000278.1 GCA_030945945.1 Actinomycetota bacterium
GGAGGAGTTTCACGGTCGCGGCTTGTGGGCGACCGCGCGAAGCTGCTAGCGTCAGTTGCGCGATCGCCGCGGCGATCTGCGGGGCGATTCGGATTTGCAAAGCTTGGGACGGGGAAACTCGCCCGTGCCGGTCAGGGAACTGCGCCCCCACTTCCCTGGCTCTCCGGGGGGCCCGGAAGGATCTGGGCCCCCCGGTCTTCTTTCCGGCCCGGCTGCGGCGGGGCCCGACCCTGACTGGCGGGTATGCGACCGTACGTGAATGAACCTGACGGCGGCGGTGGCGATCAGCGCTCACCACGGGTGTGGCTCGATTGGATGCACGGTCAGCAGTTTGCTGGACGCGGCCGGCACGTTCTTCTCCCGTCTGGCCAGCCTGAGCTGGACCTCGCTGCTGCTCGGTCTGGTCTTCTTCGCCATCTACCTGCTGCTGCGCTCCCGAGCGCTGTGGGCCGCGGTGCAGGCCGCCTACCCCGACGTCCGCGTCCGCTGGCGCGACGTCTGGGGCGCCTACATGGTCGGCTACGCGATCAACAACGTCTTCCCGCTCGGCGGTGGGAACGTCGCCCAGCTCTTCCTCACCCGGCTGGCGATCCCGCCCTCCAGCTACCCGGCGGTGGCGGCCGCGCTGTCGACCGGGGTCGTCTTCGACTGGGCGATGGGGCTTCTGATCATGTGCTTCGCCTTCACCCAGGGGGTGTTCCCCAAGCCGCCGGACTTCTCCAAGCTGCCCGCCTTCGACATCAGCTTCTTCGCCTCCAACATGCGCTTCACGCTGTTCTTCATCACCGTTGTGTGGCTTGTGTTCCTGGTCGGCTTCGCACTGCTCTCAGCCCGCGTGCGGGCGTTCTGGCAGCGCGTACGTCAGGGCCTGACTATTCTGCGCGATCGCGACGCCTACCGGCGGATGGCGAGCTGGCAGCTGGCCAGCTGGGTGGCTCGCTTCGCCGCCTACTGGGCGCTGCTGGACGCCTTCCACATCGGCGGATCGGTGCGCAACGCCTTGCTGGTCCTCGCCGTCCAGGTTGTCGCCTCGGTGTTTCCGTTCACGCCGGGCGGTGCCGGGGTGCAGCAGGCGATTCTGCTGGCCATCTTCAAGACCGCTGACGCGGCGTCGTTCTCAGTCGGGCAGCAGATCGCCACGGCGGTCCTCAGCTCGGCACTCGGCTTCGCCGCGCTGGTCCTCATCTTCAGGTTCAGGAGCTTCCGCGAGGTGATGGCCCGCGGCCGCGAGCACCGGCGCACCGAGGCGGTGGCGGCTGGTCTCGGCCCCGGGAAATCCTAGTGCGCCCGGCGGGGAAGATGCGATCGCTCTCGGCAGCGGGTGGACGCGCGGCGACATATGCTCTGAGACCAGTACTTGAGTGATGCCGAGCTTTTGCCGTCATAACCATCTCGTCCAGAACTGCCCGATCTGCTCGCGTGAGCAGCACGTCGAGTTGCGCCCCGTGGTGACCGGCGGCACGAAGGCCGATGCGACTCCGGCGACCCCCCGGAGCCCGAGTCCGGCCCGGTCGGGCGTCGCCGCGGGCCGAACCCGGCCCGGGCTGACCGTGCGCCGCCTGGCCCGCGGGGCCGACGATGGCTTTCACTCCCAGCTCGCTCCCGGGCTGAGGTCCTCGGCCGACGCTGAGCGGCTTGCGCTCGAGCTGGCCTGGGCGGCGATGCGGTTGGACGTGCTCGCCAACGACCCTCCGGGCCTCTACGCCGAGGTCGCCGACGCCAGCGGGGATCCGGAGGAGCGCACCTGGCTGGCCTTTCTGATCGCCTATCTCGGACCGCTGGCCGGGACCGAGCCGTTCGCCGAAATTGAGCGCGTCCGGGTCGCCTGGCCGCCTGAGGCACTGCCCGAGTTGGCCCAGGCCCAGCCCGGCGAGCGCACGTCGCTGGAGGCAAGTCGCGCAGCCCGCACGCTGGCCGCGTACCGCAGCTGGGCGGTCCGCTCGGGGTCACAGGCCGCCGGTCTGACCGGAGACGAGGCGTGGACGCCCGAGCGCCGGTTCGCCCGCGCCTACGAGCGGGTCGGGCTGCCCGGACTGGAGCGCGGCTCGCGCTTTGATCTGCTGGTCACCCTCGGTCACACCGGTGTCTATGAGCTGCGGGCTGCGACGCTGGCACTGGGCGGATCAGACTCGGTCACCGTCGCCGCCAAGCGCGTGCTCGGGATCGGCGATCCGATCCTGCTCGAGCGCCGGGCGATCGACCTGGCCCGGGCCTGTGAGCTGCCGCTCGAGGCCCTCGACGTGGGTCTGTTCAACTGGGAGCGCGGAGGGCGCGCGATGCTCGGTATGCCGGTCGGTCTCGAGGCCGACCCCGGACGCGCTGACGCCGCGCGTTCGGCGCTCGGTGTGTGACGCAACGTTCGCGCTGCGGCACGGTCGGCTCCGTCCGGTGTAGGGCCTACCGTCCCGGGCATCGGAATCTTCGAGCCGGAGCACACATGACCCTCTGCTTCATCGAACCGCAGAACGCCATCCGGGTGATTGCCGACTCGGTCGGGCGCGAGGCCCGTCGCCAGATCCTCGGCGAGGTCGTTCGCGCCTGGGTGGACGAGATTCCCGAATCCGAGCTGGGATCCCATTACGCCAAGGCGGTCGCCGATCTGGACGAGCACGATCTCTCGCTGCTCGCGGCCTGGCACGTGTCGCTTGAGGTCGGGCACCCGCTGCCCAGCAAGGAGTTCCTGGTCAACGTGTTCCCCTCCCTGGGCGAGAATCGGCGTGAGGCGCTGAAGATCGCCGCGGGCTTCCGGGGGGAGGAGGCCTTCGAGGCCGGCGTGGGCGAGGAGCAGGCGTTTGACACTGTGCTGCCGTGGCTTAGCCAGGAGCGGTGCGCGGCGCTGGCCGCCGAGTGCCTGGAGCTCTACTGCTGGGATCGTCTCGGCGTCGAGAACTGAGGCTCCCGACATTGCGTCTGACGGTCTTGTGTGGCCGTCTCGCGGCGCCCGGCCCCACCCGCGCGCTCGCCATAGCGCTGCGACGGCTGCGCTCCCGTGCGGCGTCTGGCGTCCACGAGCCGAACATACCCAATCCCATCACCCGCTTGGTCAGGAGCCCTAAGGGCTCCCTGAGGGCCGCGGTCAGCGCGCGGCGATGGTGATCAGTACCGCCGAAGCGCGAGGCAGGGAGACGGCAAAGGCCCGCCCTCGCCGGGTGACCGACGTCGCCTGCAGGGGCGCCAGCCGGCCGGTGGTGGTGCTGGCGCCGTAGGTCCGGCCCCCGATCGTGATCCCGCGGCGGGCGTGCACCCCGGCTGCCGTCAGCCGCTCGATCGTCGCCACGGCTCGCAGGCCGGCCGGCGGCCGCAGCGCGATCGCGTGGTCGGCGGTGGCGCTCTTGTTGATGAGCACGACGCGGACGGTACCGTCGCTGGTCCGGGTAGCCCAGACACTGAGTCCCGGGGTGCCGGCCACGCCGGTCAGGTGCAACAGCCGCGATCCCGGCGGTGCGGCTTGGGCGAACAGCTGCAGGCCGTAGTACACGGGCTGGACCTGGGCGTCCCAGCCCCCGGCCCGATGGTGGAAGGCGAACAGCTGGTAGGCCGAGTGGGGCAGCGTGTGCAGATCGACCCCGTCGACCCGCGCGCGCACCAGCGAGAACAGTGCGTCGGTCACCCACAGCGCGCTGGCGAACACGTCACTGACCCCGGCCTTGCCGCGGCAGGCGACGGAATTGAGCTCATCGACGCGCAGCCCCCGGTGCTGACGGTGGGCGATCGCGATCCAGGGCCGGACGCTCGCGGCCAGGCCGCGGGTCGCGTAGTCGGCGAGGAGGTGCGCGACCGTCGGGTACTGCGGCGAGCTGGGCGGCACGAAGCAGTTGCGCAGCGGATAGCGGTGGATGGTCATCACCGGCAGCTGCCGGTGATGCGCCAGGAAGTCGGGGATCGTGCCCACCCAGGAGCCGGGCACCGGCGTCGGCCCCACCGCCAGCGCCGGTCCCCACATCGGCCCCGGCGGCGACGCCGCCGCCTCGGCGGCGAACTCGCGCCGGAAGGTCGGATAGCCGTAGCCGCGAGGCCGGGCGTACAGCGGCGCGCCCAGCAGCGTGTGAAGGAGCTGGATCTTGCTGTAGACGTTCGGCTCGTTGCCGATCTCGGTCGCGGCCAACGCCGAGGGGCCCAGGACGCGAGCGAACGCCCGGGCCTCGGCCGCGGCGAGCGCGGGCTGGTTGGCGGCGAGGTTGAGCCCCATCGTCATCCGAGCTCCGAGTTCGTGAGCCAGGGTCGCCGTGGTGGCCAGCCAGCTTGGGCTGAGGCGATAGTTGACGTAGGCCGGGGCGACCACGCCCGGGGTCGGGACCCAGGAGACGTCGGTGCTGTCACCGCCGATCCGGATCACCGGCGCCTGACCCGGCGTCAGGTTGCGGATCAGCTGCACGAGCACCGGGTTGACCGCCGCGGGGTCGGGGCCGGTGTAGGCGCGAACGGCCTGGAACTCGAAGGAGAACCCGAGGAACCCGGAGTGGACCGGCGGTCCCGGCGCACCGCTCTGGATCCGCACCGTAGGCCCAGTCGCCGCGCTCAGCGCCGGGGTGTCACGGGCATTGCTGCGCTGTCGCGACGGCGTGCCGGCCACGGCGATCGCGACCACCACCACGACCGCGATAGCGGCCGCCCCGCCACCAAGCCAGCGGCGCATTTGGTCAGCGGTGTCCCTGCAGCAGGGACTCGATCTCCTCGATCGCCTGCCGGCTGGACCGAAACCAGACCGCGGTCATGCCGAGCGCGCGGGCGGCGTCGCAGTTGATCTCGATGTCGTCCAGGAAGATCGCGTCCTGGGGCGCGACTCCAAGTCGCTGCAGGGTGAGCTCATAGATCGGCGGCTCGGGCTTGCGCACGCCGACGAACGCCGAGTCCACGACGACGTCGAAGATCTCGTCCACCGGGAGCATCGCGCGCCACCGAGGCTCCCATTCGCGCACGTTGTTGGTGCAGATCGCCAGCCGGTAGCCGCGGGTGCTCAGCTCACGCATGTACTCGATCACCCGAGCGTTAGGCGCCAAGTCGGCGAAGTAACGCTCGCCGAAGCCGTCGAGACTGACGTCGCGGCGCAGCTGACGGCTGAGCTGCCCGCTGAGGTCGGCCAGGAACTCGGCCTCGGTGAGCCGTCCGGTCTCGAGCTCGAACAGGGGGTTGACACCACGGCGCACGCGTTCGGCGTCCATTGCCCGCCCCAGTTCGACCAGGGGCACACCGGAGTGCGCCTCGAAAGCGCTGAAGGCGCCGGCCAGGGGAGAGGTCAGCACCCCTCCGAAGTCGGTGATCACGGCGTGCGGGCCGGTCGGTGGGACCACGGCGCGGTCCCGCGGGTCGTCCCGGTTCACGCGAACCGGGCCAGCAGGTAGACGCCGACCCCCTCCAGGCCCGAGGCGTGGCAGGTCAGCGGGACGCCGGTGAGCTCGAGCCCGGCCGAGGCGACCCGGACCGCGGGCCCGCGGGCCTCGCCGGCCACGCGGCGCGGGTACAGGTCATCGCCTTCGCCGACCCAGAGCTCGAGGCTCGTCCGCGCCGGAAGGTCGTCCTCGCGCAGCGTGGTCGACAGGCGCGGCTCGTCTACCGGACGTGTGCCCTCGTTGCCGAACAGGGTGGCGCGGATCCGGTCGGACCCGTGGTCGGCGCTGCGCGCGGTGCGCAGTGCATGCAGGCTGAGCGCGAGCTCGGGGCCAAACCAGCCCACGACCGAGCGCACGGAGCCAACCGGGCAGTTACCCGGATCGAGGCTGCGGGCGCCCGGGCAGTCCACCGCCACCGGCGCGCCGCCGAGTGAGATCGTGCCGGTGACCGTGCACAGCTCGGCGTCGTCGCCGGACTCCGAGGTGGGCTCATCGGGGGCGATCGCCAACTCGATCCCGTTACCGGTCAGCCGCCAGGTGCCGTCGTCGAGGCTCAGATCGATCGTCTCGGATCCGGCGGCATGCTCGCCGTCGGCGCCTCCCACCACGACCGCCGGCCCTGAGCCCGCGTCGAGCACGCCACCCCAGACTCGGCCCTGGAGATCTCCGAACGAGAGCAGGCGCAGTGCAGGGACTGCGGCCGTGCTCATCGCCGCAGTTGCGGGGCGTCGACATCGGCGGCGGTCGCGTCCACGTCCTCGGGACGGCCGCGATCGGCGAAGCGGGTGGCGCGGACGACGACGCGACTGCGGAAGTTGCGCACGATGCCCCGCCGGGCCAGCGCACGACCCGGGGGCAGTAGCAGCGCCAGGCCGAGCCCGTCGGTGATGAAGCCCGGCACGATCAGCAGAAGTCCGCCGCTGAGCACGAGCGCCCCGTCGAGCACCTCGCGACCCGGCGGGCGGCCTGCGGCGATGGCGGCGCTTAGGCGCCGCAGCGCGCCACGGCCCTCGGCGCGCATCAGCCAGATCCCGAGAGGCCAGCCGGCGATCAGCGCCAGCACCGTGAGCAGCGCCCCGATCGCCTCACCGACCTTGATCGCGACGAACAGTTCGGCAACTGGCCAGAGGACCATGAGGAGCAGTGCGAGCATCAGTGCACAGGCTAGTGGACCGTCCGGAAGTCCTGCGACCGTCGCGTGGCCCTCGGTGGTGTGCGCGCGTCAGGCCACAGCGGGGGCGGGCCCCTCGATCTGCACGCCGGGCAGGCGGTGCAGCCCCACCGTCTCGATCAGCGTACGGATCTGGGGCTGGGCGCCGCGCAGCAACAGCACGAGACCCTGCACGCGCAGGCGGCGGGCGAGGACCGCGAAGTCAAGCATCAGCGAGGAGTCGGCGAACACAAGCTCGGTGAGGTCGATCACGACGTCGCCCTGGGCGCGGATCGCTCGCGTCAGCGCCCGCCGGCGCCCGCCCTGCGTGTTGCGGTCCTCGTCGCCACGGCAGCGGAGGGTGGGCGGCATGTCATCAAAATGGACGATCGGCAAAACCTACTCAAAGCGTTGCTATGAATTCAAGTCCCGCGCTGATCCTTCTGGTCGACCCCGGCGCAAGTGTCGACTGCAATCGACCTCACGGACGCGCCCACTAGACTCAGCCCCATGGCCACTGTTGATGAAGTCACCGACGCACTGCGCGATGTCATCGATCCTGAGCTGGGACTCGACTTCGTCGAGCTCGGGCTCATCTACGAGGTCGAGGTCGATGCCTCGACCGTCCGCGTCACCTACAGCCTGACGAGCCCCGGCTGCCCGATCGGACCCCAGGTCTCTGAGCAGATCGAGGAGTTCGTCGGCGACCTGGACGGTGTGGACACGGTCGAGCCGACGATGACCTTCTCACCGCCCTGGTCCCCGGAGCGGATGAGCGAAGACGCCAAGTTCGCACTCGGCTTCTAAGTCGTTGCGCGTCGCCCGCTGCTCAGCTTGACCGGCGGTCATCTGTGGGGCGCGAGCCGCGCTCGCCGCCGCGCGGCCGGGGGGAGATGTCGATCGCCCGGATGTCGTGCTCGCCGGGCAGCTTGTCCAGCACTTCGGAGACGATCATCTTGACGTCGTGCTGATCACGGCCGAGGTCATCGAACAGCGAGTGCAGCGCGGTGTGGACGATCTTCATCTGGGCCGCCGTCAGCTCGAGGTGGAAGGCGATGTCGTCGGGGCCGAGCAGACCCTCGGGACGGCCCTCGGCGGCGTCGGGTGGCTCGGGGACGATCATCGTCAGCGGTCTCCGCCGCGCTTGCGGGCCGGCCCTGAGCCACGCCGGCGCTTGGCCCGCATGTCGGCCGCCGGGCCGCGCTGCGAGCGCCGGTGTGCGGACGGGACGATTGGGGCGGGGCGGCCATTACCGGCGCCGTCGCTCTGGGGCGCACGGGGCGGAGCCTCGGACGATGTTCCCCGCGTCGGCGTGCGGGCGGCCTGCTTCGGCGCCCGCGAGCCGGCGCCAGATCCCGGCTCGCCGCGGGCGATGGCCAGCAGCTGGGCGAGCACCACGTCGATCCCCTCGGCGATCAGGTCGATGTCCGGGAGCGCGTCGTAGTCGCCGAGTAGACCGAAATCCAGGCTGCCGTCGTAGGACATGATCGCCACCGCGAGCGCATGATCCTCGGGCAGGAAGGCGACGGGGAACAGGTCGCGCAGCTTGCGGCCGAGCACGTACAGCGGCATCTGTGGCCCGGGGATGTTGGTGACGATCAGGTTGAACAGCCGCGTGGAGAAATTCAGCCGGGAGGCCTGGGCCAGGACGGTGGGCGGGGCGAGGTTGTTGACGGCGGCCAGCGTCGCGGCACCCTCGGCCTGCTTTGACTCCTTGAGACCGTCCATCGCCGCGCGCACGAAGTCCAGGCGCGCGACCGGGTCCTCGATGTAGACCGGGAGCGGGCCTCGCATCACGGTGATCTGGTTGCCGAGCGTGTTGCGCTGATCCTGGCTTCGCACCGAGACCGGGACCAGGGCACGCATCTCCAGACCCTGGGAGCGGACCCCTCGAGAGTGCAGCCATTCGCGCAGCGCACCGGAAACAACCGTCAGCACGACATCGTTGACCGTGCCGCCCAGCGCGGTCTTGATCTCCCGGTAGTCGGCCAGCTGCTGGCGGACGACCGCATAGCGGCGGTGGGGGCCGATCGGAACGTTGAGCGGGGTCTCCGGGGCCGGGTTGAGCCCGGCCCAGATGATCTCACCGACCCCCTCCAGGGCGTCGCGGGCGAGCGCCAACGAGGTGGCCGGTCGGCCCGCGGCGCCGACCGCCCGGGTCAGCAGCTCGGCGGTCGCGGTCACCATTCCGCGGATCCCGGCCGCGATCAGCTCGACCGATGAGGGCTCGCGCTGCGGACGCCACGGCTCGAGCTCGGAGCCCGGCGGCTCGGGTTCGCGCTCGAGGTCGAACAGGACCTGGGCGAGGTCGACGCCGGCCACGCCGTCGACCAGCGAATGATGGGTCTTGAACAGCAGCGCGAAACGGTCGCCCTCCAGGCCTTCGACGAGCCAGTTCTCCCACAGCGGCTTTGCCCGGTCCAGCTGCTGGGAGGCGATCCGCGAGGCGAGCAGGAAGAGCTGCTCCTCGGTGCCCGGCGCGGGCAGCGCGGTGTTGCGGACGTGGTACTCGAGATTGAAGCTTGGGTCATCGACCCACAGCGGGCGCCCCGTCTCCAACGGCGGAATTGCGAGCTTCTGGCGGTAGCGCGGAACGAGATGCAGCCGCGAGCGGACGTGGTCCAGATAGTCGGTGAAGGCCGGCGGCGGACCCTCGAAGATCAGCACGGCGCCGATGTGCATGTGCGACGCCTCGCCCTCCTGATGCAGGAACGACGCGTCGATCGAGGTCAGGCGGTCGAGGTGGTGCTGGGCCATCTCCGG
>JALYZB010000006.1 GCA_030945945.1 Actinomycetota bacterium
GGGCTCGGAGTCGGCGGCGGTGCGGAGGTGGTCGGGGCGCCACCCCCGGGCCGGCCGGTGGCGGCGTCGTGCCGAAGTCCGGAAGTCGACCGACGGCGCCGGCGTGACGGCCAGGCGAGCCGAGGCCTGCCCGAGGGTCGGATGCGACGCGGTCAGCGTCACCTGGCCGGAGGTGCCGGGACGCGTGCGGACGAACCCGCCTCCGACGCCGCCGAGGTCTGCAGAGCGGAACGGGTTGTCGGCGAGCAGGTCGGCGGGACCGGCCGTCATCGAGGTGAGCTGCGGCTGATCGCCGCTGGTGTCGCTGGACATCATCAGTGTGGCAACAAGCTCGTTGCCGACGTAGCCGTCGATGCGGAGGGGCGGCCCGGGCCGCGGCTACGCGCGCAGCCGCGTCCCACGGTCAAACATCCAGAAGTTCGCTCCCGTCACGATCGCGGTGATCAGCACCAGGGCCAGGAACGAGATCACGATGCTCGTCTCGTGGTAGCCGAGAAAGCCGTAGCGAACCAGCGCGATCATGTAATAGACGGGATCGAGATGGGTCAAGAAGGCGAAGGGCTGGGGCAGCAGCGAGGCTGAGTAGAAGACGCCCCCGAGGAAGATCAGCGGCTGCAGCACGAACTGCTGGTAGAGGGCCACGTCGTCAAACTGCTCGGCCCGGGTGCCGACGAACACGCCCGCCTGGGCGAAGAACATCCCGACGAGCGCCAGCGACGGAATCAGCACCAACGGCTCGGCGACCGGCAGAGCCACTAGCACGGCGGCGACCGCGCAGGTGATCGCGGACACGATCAGACCACGGAAAAAGCCGCCGAGCGAGAAGCCGAGCAGCAGCTCGGCGGGGGAGGCGGGCGAGGAGAGCTGATCCTCGATCGAACGCTGGAACTTCTGCTGTAGGACTGAGGAGGCGTTGTTGGAGAACGCGTTGACCGCCCAGGCCATCATGATCAGCCCGGGCAGTACGAAGACGATGTAGCGAAAGCCATGCAGGGTGTGGATCCGCGAGCCGAGGGCGGCGCCGAACACCGACACGTACAGAAACGTCTCCAGCAGCGGCGCGCCGAGCGTCTGGCGCTTAATCTTCATGAAGCGGTTGACCTCGCGCCGGATCAGCGCGAGCATCCGGATCTGGGTGGCAGTCATACCGCCTCGGGCTCGCGATACCCCCGCGAGAGCTCCTGGCGGCCGACGAGCTCGAGGTAGGCATCTTCGAGGCCTTCGACGCCGTAGCGCGCGGCGAGCTCCTCGCTGGTGCCGGTGGCCATGATCTGGCCGTGGTTAATGAAGGCGATACGGTCACACAGCCGCTCAGCCTCCTCGAGGTAGTGCGTGGTGAGCAGGATCGTCGTGCCCTCGCGGTTGACCCGCTCGATGTACTGCCACAGCTCGAGGCGCAGCTCGATGTCGACTCCGGCGGTCGGCTCGTCCAGGATCAGCAATCGCGGTCGGTGCATGAGCGCGCGAGCGAGGGTGATCCGCCGCTTCATGCCGCCGGAGAGAAAACGCGTGCGCTCATGGCGCTTGTCGGTCAGCGAGAAGATCTCAAGCAGCTCGGTCGCGCGCGCCTTACGGTCGCGCTTGGGCATGCCGAAGTAGCCGCCGTGGTAGTCGAGGGTCTCCTCGACGGTCAGGAAGATGTCGAGGTTGAGCTCCTGGGAGGCCAGGCCGACGCTCTGGCGCGCGTCGCGGTAGTGGTTGACCGCGTCGTGGCCGAAGATCTGGATCGACCCCGCGGTCGGCCGGGCCAGCCCGGTCGCGCAGTGGATCAGGGTCGATTTGCCGGCCCCGTTGGGTCCGAGTAGGCCGAAGAAGTCACCGGGTCCGACCTCCAGCGAGACGTCCTTGAGCGCCTCGGTCCCCGTCGGATACCGCTTGACGAGGTGCTCAATCGCGAGCGCAGGCGCAGAGGACTCCGCGGTCATCCCGCGGGGGTCCGGGTCATCGTGACGGCCTGTACATGACAAAGCACGGTGTCGAGGATAGGGAAGACGCGGCCCGTCAGATCTCGTCGCGGGATGCCGGCAGGACCCGGGCGAGCGCTCCGACGCGCTTCGCTTCCTGGACGGTTCGCCCAGGCGAACATGGAAATGATCTTCGTCAGCGGCACCCCAGCGGCGCGCCCGCGATGGCTGTCAGGCGTCGCTATTCAACTGGCTTTCAAGCCCGTCGCGCGCTTTATCACCGAGCCGCCGGAAGCCCAGCGCGAGGAGCGGATCAGCGAGCTTTCTTGCGCCCTTGAGCTCGATTTCGGCCTCGTAGCTGACCTCGGCACCACCGCGCCCGTCGTCGCGGACGGTGATCGTGTCGAGCGAGACCATCGAGCCGTTCTCGCCGCGGAGGACGATCTTGCGCGGGCGGTCCAGTTCGACTGTCGTGTACTCCAGAACGACGTTCCTCAATGTGGTCTCGGTCGTCACGCGGAAGATGGCCCCGACCTTGATCGGGTCGTCGCCATTGACGTGAACCGATTCGCTGATCGACGGATCCCAGTCGGCGACGGAGCGGAAATCCGCAAGATAGGTAAACACCTCATCGGGCGGCCGGGTCGAGGAAACGGTCGCTGAGTAGCTGGCCATCGCGTCAGCCGGCCGCAGGCGGCGCGTAGATCTGCAGGTCGTTGCCGTCTGGATCCTTGAACGGCGCGAGCCGGCCCCACGGATGCTCGGAGAGTTCGCCGACGAACGCTACGCCCCGGCCCTTGAGCTCGTCGACCGTCGCGTCCGGGTCATCGACGGCGAACGCGATCACCGCCCCGCCGTCGCCCGCGGGCGACTCTCTGGCATTGAGACCGATCCGCTGGTCGCCGGCGGTGACCTCGGCCCAGTCACCGTCATGTTCGATCACGTCCAGTCCGAGATCGTCGCGGTAAAACGCAACCGCACGCTGCATGTCGGTGACCGGCAGCCAGATCACTGAGATTCCTCTGATCATTGCATCTCCTTTGAGCGTGTCAGGACCTCGTCCGGCGATGAGCGGGCCCCGCCGGTCCCAGTATCGGGATACCCGGTGGGCAGCGTCACGTAACAGGACGTTGAAACTCGATCAACAAACCGTTGAGGGTATCCGGTGAGCGCTCACCCTAGCCGTCGGCCGAAGAAGTTCCGATAATGGGCCTGATGGCGCCGACGCTCACCGAACTCGTGCTGGACCGGGCCCAAAACGCGGTGATCTGGCTCGATGAGGGCGGTCTGGTCACCTACTGGAATCCGAGCGCAGAGCAGATGTTCGGGATTGCGCGCGATCAGGCGCTGGGTCACTCGGTTGCTGAGCTGATCATTCCGGAGCGCCTTCGCGCTGCCCACCAAGCGGGGATCGAACGTTTTCTCCTGGACGGCACCGGGCCGGTCCTGGATCAGCGCGTCGAGATGACGGCGCTGCGCAGCGACCGGACCGAGTTCCCGGTCGAGCTGACGATCTCCGCCCTAAAGCAGGACGCCGGCTGGCTGTTCAGCGCATTCGTGCAGGATGCAAGCTCGCGGGTCGAGGCCGAGCACGAGCGCGAGCGTCTGGTCCGCGAGCTGCGCCGTGCCCTGCACGGCAGCGAGCGGCGCTTTGACGCCATCATCGGAGCGTTGAGTGACCCGGTGACGATCCGGGACCGCGAGAACCGGCTCGTCTACGCCAACGCGGCGGCGCTCGCCTACCTGGAGCTTGACTCCGTCGAGGAGCTTCGGTCCACCTCTCCGGACGACATCTTCTCGGCGTATCGCGTGCTTGGCGAGGGTGGACAGGAGATCTCGATGGCCGACATCCCCTCGGTCCGCATCCTCGGCGGGCGGACTGCGGAGCCTCTGCTGATTCGGACAATCGATCGACGCAGCGGGGTCGAGCGGTGGAACCTGCTCAAGGCCGCTCCCCTGGTCGGGACCGACGGGGAGGTGGAGGGGACGATCACGGTCATCGAGGACGTGACCGAACACAAGCGTGCGGAGCAACACGCAGTCTTGCTGGCCCGAGCCGGAGAGGTGTTGGCATCCTCGCTGGATTATGAGCTGACGCTTCGCAACGTCGCTGCGTTGGCCGTGCCCGACCTGGTGGATTGGTGCGCGGTGGACCTGATTGACGAGACAGGGGACCGCGTCCCGGTGGCGGTCGCGCACGTCGACCCGGCTCGTCTCGCCCTGGCCGCGGAGCTGCGCAAGCACGCGCCGGCGCGGCTGAACCCTGACCAGGGCCTGGGTCACGTGCTCAGCGCAGGCGCGTCGGCGCTCTACCCCGAGATCACCGACGAGATGCTCCGACACAACGCCGTGGATCAGCGCCACCTCGAACTGCTGCGCTCGGTCGGCATGCGTTCGGTGGTGCTGGTCCCGATGCGGCTGGGCAGCAGGATCCTGGGTGCGATGACCCTGGTCAGCGCCGAGTCAGCCCGGGTTCTGGACCAATCCGACGTCGCCATAGCGGAGCAGATTGCGGCGCGCGCGGCGGTCGCGATCGAGAACTCGCGTCTGTACAGCGAGCGCTCCCGGATTGCCCACACGTTGCAGCAGAGCCTGGTGCCCGCCCGGCTCCCGGAGATCCCCGGGTACGAGCTCGCCAGCGCGTATCTCCCGGCCGTCGCGGACACCGAGGCCGGCGGCGATTTCTACGATGTCTGGAAGGTTGACGACGGGTGGATGATCACCATCGGGGACGTTACGGGCAAGGGGGTCGAAGCGGCGGCGCTGACCGCCGTAGTCCGATACACGATGCGCGCGATGTCCGAATTCGTCTCCAGTCCGGCTGAGCTTCTGGCTCGCCTTGACGGAGCGCTGAAGCGCAACGGGTCGCCTTCGGCCTGCACGGCGCTGTGCGTGCGGCTCGCCGGTGATCAGGTGACGGTCGCCTCCGGTGGGCATCCACTTCCGCTCCGTCTCACCGCCGGGGAGGTGCGCTCGGTCGGGGAGCACGGGCCGCTGCTCGGTGCTCTGGACGACGTCGAGTGGCGAGAATCGGTGGTCAGGTTCGTGCCCGGCTCGACGCTGGTGCTCTACACCGATGGGGTCACCGACGCGGTTGGCGACGGCGGACGCTTTGGCACCGAGCGTCTGCTCGGGACCCTCGGCAGCCTGCGCACGGGCTCGGCGGTAGCCATCGTCGACGGTCTTCTGGCCGCTCTCGCCGGGTTCCAAGTCGGGGCCAACGCCGACGATGTGGCCGTGTTGGCGCTTCGCTACCCAACCCCGGTGGCCGACGGAGCCACGCCCGTCGGAGCCCGTGGGGACGCGATCATCCCGGCGCGTCCCTGAGCTCATCCCTGCGGATCACGCCGGGCGCCAACCCGGCCCGCTCGGAGAATCGAGGCCACGTGGCGACTGCCGCGCTCGGCGCGCGCTGATCCTGACCACCTTCGGCCTTGATCAGTACATCTCGAGGCGCTGCGCGCCGGGGCGAGCGGGTTCCTGCTCAAGGACGCCCCGACGCAGGAGGTGGTCGCCGCCGTGCGCGCCGTGGCGGCGGGCGACGCGGTGCTGTCGGCCGCCGTGACGCGCCGGCTGCTCGATCAGGTCGCGCGGCGTCTGCCCGTCGCGGTCTCTCGTCAGGTCGACGAGCTGCAGCGGCTGACTGCCCGTGAGCAGGAGGTGCTGCGGATGCTCGCCACCGGCCTGTCCAATGCCGAGATCGCCGGGGCGCTGGTCGTCTCGGAGGCAACGGTCAAGTCCCACGTATCGAGCCTGCTCGGCAAGCTCGGCTTGCGCGACCGTGCTCCAGGCCGTGATCTACGCATATGAGACGCGGCTCATCTCACCGACTGAATGAGGACGGTGCACCGGCGAGCGCCGGTGGCTCTCAGGTGAGCAGCGCTTTGAGGTTCGCGCACGTCTCGCGTACGGCGTCGGCGGCGGCGGGGCTGAGCACGGCGAGATCAAAGAAGCCGTGGATCAGCCCGTCGTAGCGCACCAGCGTGACGGGCACCCCCGCGTCCTCGAGCGCTCGCGCGTTAGGCCTCGCCCTCGTCGCGGAGCGGGTCGTACTCGGCGGTCACGACGACGGCAGGCGGCAGTCCGGCCAGCAGCGGCGAGCGGTTCGGGTCGCTGGGCTCGGCCGTGCCGACATAGTGGCCGCTGAACCACCTCATGTCCGCGACGGTCAGGAAATAACCATCCGCGTTGTCCTCGCGCGACGGGTACCGGGCAGCGTCTTCGCGCACGTCGGCCCTGGGTAGATGAGCAGCTGCGCAGCCAGCGGTAGCCCGCCGGCGTCGCGCGCAAGTCGGGCGGTGACGGCAGCGAGGTTGCCTCCGGCCGAGTCACCGGCGATCGCGAGGCGCGCCGGATCGCCGCCGAGTTCGTCCACGTGTGCCGCCGTCCAGGCCAGCGCCGCGACGCAGTCCTCGACGGCCGCGGGGAAGGGCGCCTCGGGCGCGAGCCGGTAGCCGGGCGCTCAGCACCACGGCACCGACATCCCGGCAGATCGTGCGGCACTGGTTGTCATGGGTGTCGATGTCCCCGATGACGAAGCCGCCACCGTGGATGAACAGGATCGTCGGGAGCGGTCCAGCGGCCTCGGGCCGGTAGACCCGGGCGCGCTGGTCGCCCGCCGGGCCGGGGAGCTGTAGATCCTGGACCGCGGCCACCGGCACGACGGTCTCGGCGGGACGTAGGTTGACGGTCAGGGCACGAAAGCCCTCCCGCGCCGTCTCGGGCGTTCCCGAGGCGATCGATGGGGTGCCGATCGACTCAAGCGCCGCGAGCATCTGCCGGATCTAGGGGTCGAGTGTCACGGCACGAGTGTGCCGCACCCCGACCAGGCGACGGTCACGCGAGGCGGCCGATCTCGGTTCCGTCCGTCACAGTGTGCCTGGACATGATGCTGCTCGCGGCTGCCACCCCCCACCTGCCCGGCGTGCTGCACGCGCTTGAGCCCACCCTGAACAACTACGGCTACCTGGCCGTCGCCGGCTTGGTCCTGGTCGAGGACTTCGGCCTCCCGGTGCCCGGAGAGACGGTGCTGATCCTCGGCGCCGTGTACGCCGGCAGCGGCCGTCTGTCGATCGTGCTCGTCGTCCTGCTCGGCTTCCTGGGCGCCGTGGTCGGGGACAACCTCGGCTTCGCCATCGGCCGCTTTGGGGGGCGCCGGCTCGTGGAGCGCTGGGGCCGCTACATCCTGCTCACGCCCGAGCGGCTGGACAAGGCGACCGCGTTCTTCGAACGCCACGGCGGCAAGGTGATCACAATCGCCCGCTTCGTCGAGGGGCTACGTCAGGCCAACGGGATCGTCGCCGGCACGACGGGGATGCACTGGGCCAAGTTCCTCGCCTTCAACGCGCTCGGCGCCGCGCTGTGGGTCGGCGTGTGGTCAGGGGTCGGCTACCTCTCGGGCAACCACATCACCACCATCTACGACACGGCTAGCCGGTACAGCAGCTACCTGGCGATCGCCGTAGCGGTGGGGATCCTCGCGTTGATCGTTCGCAACCTGGTGCACCGCCGGCGGCGCCCGGCGCCGGAGGCCTGACGCTTGGAGCGGTCGACCGACCGCTAGTGCACGCGTCAGCCGTGACCCGGTGGAAAGCCAACCTGCCGCCGCCCGTCGTCCCAGACGATCGTGGGGACGATGCCGCGATCATGTGTGTAGTCCATGAGCTCGGCCTTCCAGGCCGCACTTGCGGTGGCGTCGCGCTCCTCAACCGTCTCGCCCTCGGCGGCGAGATGCTCGCGGGCGGCACTGCAGTAGGGGCAGCTCGGTTTCACGTACATCACGGCGCTCATGATCCGGAAAGATATCGGGCCCGAACGGGCCTACACCCGGGCGAGCGCCTGATTGGCGCGGCGGTGCTCGAGCGCTGCGCGCTCGGAGTCCTCGCGGGCCGCCGCAAGCGCGTCCTCCGCTTTCTGCAGCGCCCGCGCCGCGCCATCCCGGCGCGCCTGCGCGGTGTGCAGCGTGCGCTCTGCGCGTTCGGCGATGCGCCGCGCCTCCGTCTCAGCCTGGCGGGCGACTCTGAGCTGCTCAGCGCGTTCGGCCTTTCGTCGCTCAGCTCGCTGACGCTCGGCGCGCTGGCGCTCCGCGCCCTGTCTCGCGCTGCGCCCACCTTGATCCGACGCGCCACTGCGCCCCCGAATCGACGTCCGGGAGGCGCCGCGATCGGCGGTGTTGGAGCGGGCTCGGGCCCGAGC
>JALYZB010000009.1 GCA_030945945.1 Actinomycetota bacterium
GACGCACTCGACGCATGGCTGCGCGCAGCTGATTTCGACGAGCGGCCGCTCCAAGACTGGCTCCAGCGCCCCTGACCGGGCCCGGCCACTCTCCGCCCGCCCCGCTGGAGCGCATCTCACGCGACCCCAACCCGTCGGCCGCGCCGTCGACACGCCGTACGCCGATTCCTTAACGGCCGCTAGGCATCAGGCCCGTGCGAGGTTGGCGTTGTTCTGTGGGCTTACGCGGCCATCGGGAGCCTGCACTGCTCGTCGTCCACTTCTGAGCGCGCACGTGCTGGCCGGCGCGCCCGCAACGCTCGGCCGTCCAGCGTCCTGACGACTTGGACGGCCACTTGCCTCAGGGCGCCCGCCTGGCCGCGGCGCACCCCGCCGGGCTTGACAGCCGACCTCAAGGTCAGGCGCCGGGCACCTTCGCGAAGTCCCAGGTGACGCGCTTCGCGGGTTGGAACCGGATGAAGGCACGCTCGCCGATGCGCAGGCTGACCAAGAAATGGTACGACTCGACTGTCTGGTCGTAGCTGCCGATGTAGCGCTGAACCATCGGCCGTCGTCCTCGGCGCCGACGTCGTCGTCGGCGACAACGTTGCGGGGCGATTTCGCCCGCTGCCGGCTGACTGTTCTCAGCCGCGGGCAGGAGTTCTGATCTGGGACGAGAACGCATGTTGGTCTTGACCCGGTCTCGTGGACACGTTGTCGTTACGCGACGGCGTGGTTCTCGAAGTCTATGTGGCTCGTGTGGTCGAGGCGTCGTTGGATGCGTTCGGGGTTGTAGAAACCTTCGATGTAGTCGAAGAGCGTGCTCCGTAGGGTGGTTCGCGTCGGCCAGGTGGTGCGCTGGTGGATCCAGGCGAGCTCGCGTTTGAGGGGTGGCGAAGTAGGATTCAACGGCCGCGTTGTCGTGGCAGCCGCCGACGGCGCCGAAGGACTGGTTGAGCTCGAGTTCGACGGGTGGAGAAGGCCAGGGACGTATAGACCGACCGCTCCGCGGTCGGAGTGGTGCACGACCGGTGATCGGGTCGTCGTCGTTGGAAGGCCATGAGCAGTGCGTCACCGACGAGTTCGGCGTTGACCGCGTTGCCCATCGCCCAGCCCACTACTCGTCGCGACCATAGGTCGAGGACTGCGGCCAGGTAGAGCCAGTCTTCGCCGGTGCGCATCTGGGTCACGTCGGCGGCCCAGAGCACGTCGGGCCCGAGGGGGTCGAAATTGCGGCGCACCAGGTCGGCGGCAGCCACCACGACGCCGGGCCGCGCCGTGCGCCATCGTCGACGGGTGTGCGCGCCGACCAGGTGGTGCGAGCGTTGTAGATCTCGCCAATCGCCGCGTTCAACCTCGCGTCGGTGATCTGCCGCGTCGAGGCCGGCCGGGCGAGGAAGGCGTAGAACCCGAGCGAGAAACCGCAAGGACTCGACAGAGCCGCTTGACGCCGTAGGCGTGTCGATGATCGGCGCCGAATCGGAAGCGGCAGACCGGATCGTCTCCTGGGCGAAATAGGCCGCTGCCGTGCGGAGAATCTCCTTCTCCACGCGCAGCTCCTCGACCTCACGTCGCAGCCGCCGCAGCTCCTCGAACTCCGACGGGCCGACCGACAACGGGTTGGCCGCACGTGCCTGCTCGGCCAGCTCGTTCGCAACCTAGTTGCGCAGCGTCGTCTGGTTCGCCCCAAGCCGACGAGCCACCGACGCCCTCGAGTCATTGCTGGCCAACGCCATCTGCACTGCTTCATGCCGGAACTCATCCGGATACCTCGACGGACGTCCCATGCCGGGACTCCTTTGTCCGGCCCTCGGCCAGAATCAGGTGTCCACTAAGGCGGGTCAAGTGCACCCAATTGATTGAGAACACACTTGCGCCGATATGTGCGGCTTCTCTTGCCGGGCCAGAAACGCGCGGGTCGGGTGGGGTGCATGCCACGGGCCGTCTGGGCGCTGCGGCGCTGCGTCTCCCCAGCGGCCTCAGCCAGTCGGTGAACAGGGCGAGAGTCTCGCCGAGCTGTATCGCTGCTGGTGCGAGCGGGCCGTGGCGCCCGATCTGGCCTGACGTTGGCAGATATCGACCTGATCGAGCTCAACGTGGCGTTTGCCGGGCAGCTAGTGGGGCGCCTGCGAGGTCTTCGGCTGGGCGCCCCCGATCCCGACCGGGTCAACGTCAACGGCTCGGGCATCTCGCTCTGGCACCGCCTCCGTGCCACCGGGGCCGGATTCTGGCGACGCTGCTGCGGGAGATGAGCTGGCGCGAGGTGCGCTACGGAGTCGAGACGGTGTGTGTCGGCGGCGGCCTGGGTCTGGCCGCTCTGTTCGAGCGCTACAACCGGCTGAGCGTGAGGGCCGTCGCGACAAATGGATGGCGGCACCCGGCGTTGGTGCGCGTCGCTCGGGATCCGCGCGGCTCACCGCAGCTCGCATCGCGGTGATGCCCGCAAACGTGTGCCTTGTCCAACTCGGCCGCGTGGGTCTAGCCTCCCGACTGTCGCCTGGATGGTTCGTCGTCCGTTGGGTCTTTGGGGGTAATTGATGTACTCGTCTCGA
>JALYZB010000017.1 GCA_030945945.1 Actinomycetota bacterium
TGGTGAACGGCTGAGGCTGCCTGATGTGCAGCAGCCTGTTGATGTCGCGCGTGAAGTACTGATACCAGCCGTTGTACTGACCGCCAGGGGGCGCGTCGAACTGACCGAACAGGGAATGCAGCTCTGACAGCTGCCGGCCGACCACCGGCTTCATGAACGCGTCGGCGATCTTCGGCCACGCGACATTGATGATCGCTTCACCGGGATTGTCGATTTTGCCGTCGCCGTTGCGGTCCAGCAGGCTGGCGCCACTCCCGTTCCACGCGACAAGCAGAGAGAGCATTGTGGCCGCCTGCTGGTTGGGTGCCTTGGAGCCCTTGAGCACCTTCGCCAGCAGCGGCACCACCTCCACGCCAAGGACGTTTGAGGTTGCGGCCTGGTTCATCGCCGAGGCAACCTCCGCGAGCGTCCACTTCCCGCTCGTGCGATGTCGCGCGAGATCCTGGTTGAGCAGCGACACGCGGGCGACCGATCCGTTGCCACCCCACGCGTCGTCCGCAGAGCCGAACCCGTGGGCGGAGACGTTGTTCCAGTTGACCAGCGTGCCCTGGGTGGGCGTGTGGCTTGGGTCGATTCCCTGAGGATGACCCTTGGTCGATAGGAAGCCGTGCCACTCGTACTGGCCGTTGCCAACGGTGGGCAAGGTCGGGTCGGTGCCCTTGGCCCGCAGCGGCAGCAGCCCGGTGGTGATCTCGGCGACATGCTTGGCGTCGACGTAGAACGAGTTGAACGTTTGGGGGGTCAGCGCCGCCGCCGCGATGAAGGATTGCGGGCTGTGCACCTGTCCGTTGGACAGCCGACGGTTATAGAGCAGGTCGAGCACGTCCTTGCCGTAGCTGGCGCGCTTGGACGCGATCGCCACCTTGTGCCTGCCGACCGTCGCGTAGCCGACGACGGGACCGTGAACCGTCGTCATGAACGTGACCGACGTGCTCCCGGTCTTGGTCAGGATCTTCCCGGCATTGAAGCGCCGCATCGTCAAGCACTGGCCCTGGTGCACGTATCGGGTGGTGCTGTGGTCGCACAGCGTCTCCACGAACTGATCGGTGTCGTCGGCCCCGGCTGAGGTCAGCGTGGTGGCGAAGTCAGGCCCGCGGCCGATCAGCATGTACCCGGGAAACGGGGCGGAGGTGGCGCCCCGCCAATTGAGACCCGGGGCGTGCATGTCGATCTCCAGGGTGAGCCCGGGATAGAAGTAGCCGACCTGCGGACCGCCCACCAGCAGCGGATGGCCCGTGGCGGAGTACCTGCCCTCCACCATCAGCTCGTTGGAGGCGTGCGGGCGCGGCTCCAGACCCCGAACATTGGCCGTCACCGCCGCCGGAGCCGCGGGTGTCGTCTTGAAGCTGCCTGGATTCAGCACGACGCTGCCCGGCGCGCCGGGCTTGGCCGGAGCGTGCTCGTAGTTGAACGTCCCGTCAACGGTCGTCGGGCTGCCGGCGTTGAGGTTCTGCCGCAGGTCGCTGAAGACGTTGTAGCCCTTCTTGACGCCGAGCCGTCGCTCGAGTGCGCCCAGGAATATCGAGCGGTTGGCCTCGTCGCCGCCGCCCTCGCCGAAGAACTGATCCTTGAGCGCGTTGAACGCGTAGATATCGGTCCGGGTGAACGGCGCCTCGGTGGAGTGGGTCGCCTTCAGGTAGGCGTTGATTCCGGTGAGGTAGATGTCGATGTCGTGCAGGACAGCGCGGCCCTCGGGCCCCGCCTTGAGCAGGACCTGGGTCTGCCGGGCGACGACGTTCTTGGTTGTCGGACTGGGAACGAAGCTCTTGAGGTGCTCGACCAGCCCGATCGCGCTGAGACCGGGGGCATCGATCGCTGCCACCAGCGAGTCATAACGAGCCTGCTGGAGCAGTAGTCCGCGATCCTCGGCGGTGATCCAACCTGCGGCCCAGACGCCGCCGTTGTGGGTGCTCGCGGAGACGTGGGGGACGTCGAAGCGGTCGCGGATGATCGACACGCCCCCCATCGGCACCGGCTCCAGCGTCCCGGGACCATCGCTGCCAAGGCCGAACGCCTCGGACTTGAAATCGGAGAACAGATCGGCGTTCGTGATGTTGCCGCCCAGCGGAGTGAGCGCGTTGTACATCTGGGCCTGCGTGCTGGCCCCTGCGGGGAAGGGGAAGCCGCCGGGCTGGCCGGAGGGAATGATGTTGCGTGCAACTTGGGCGTAGTCGGCAGGCGCCGCTGCCTGGGCCGCACCCGCCCCAAGCGCCAAGACCACCACAGCCGTGCAGACGGCTGTGACTGATTGAAACCTCATCCTCTTCCTCCTGACGAACATCCGGTGCGGGCGGCGGCGGACGATAATGGAACGGCTGACCCGGCGTGGATGGATCCGCTCGCGATGCCCGGCGGCATCGACCTCGACGCGTTAGCGACCTGTCGAGCGGTGCGTCGCCGATCGTGTGTAGCCGACACGTCCCCGGCCTCCGCGTCCTGCGCCTCGCGTGTCGCCACGGACTGGCAGGGGCGTCCTGCGGAGCAGCAGACGCAGCGCTCGATCGTGGGGACCTTCCTCCGAGCGCTCGGACAAGGCGTCCGGGTGGACCGTGCGGAACACAGGACCGCGGGACGGATCCATCACTGCCACGGCGACCTTTGAGCTGCTCGGGGTGTCAAACACGATTCCGTCGAGCGCCGGGCCACCGCCCACGACTCTGACGAGATCGCCTGCGTGGGGGGGCTCCATCCGCGCAGCGTACCGTGCCGCGGGCCAGCCGCTGGCACTGACCGCCGCGCCTAGCGAAAATGCGTCGTGAACCACACTCGTGGCGCCGGAGGTGGATCCAACGACGACCGGGCCAGACGGCGTGCGACTATGCGGACATGAGCTCTGAGACCCAACCCGCTCGCTGGCTGGATCTCGACGGCACCGCCAATGCCCGTGCCGTCGTGCCGCGCGTCCTGCTGCGAGCCGACAACCTCCAGTCCCTGACCGAACGGGACATCCGCCGACTGGTCGACCACGAGACGCTCGAGGTGGTGCTTGACCTGCGCACCCATGTCGAGGTCGAGTCCGAAGGGCCGGGACCCCTGACCACCGAGGATGCCGTGCGAATCGAACACCGGTCCCTGTACCCAGATGACGGTGGCAACACCGACCTCGAGGCGGGGGCGGTCAAGCCCTGGGGCGAGGCCGACGAGCACGAACTGCCGGACGAGTCCCCGGTCGTCCGCGCCTACATGAGCTATCTGCGCCGGAGACCCGACTCGATCGTGGGTGCCGTGCGCACGATCGCGCAGGCCGACGGTGCCGTCCTGGTCCATTGCGCGGCCGGCAAGGATCGCACCGGCGTGGTCGTCGCCCTGGCACTCGACGCCGCGGGGGCGGATCGAGCGGCGATCGTGGGCGACTACCTGGCCACGGCAGAGCGGATCGAGGCGATCCTCGAGCGCCTGGTCAGCTCGCCGACCTATCGGGCCGAGCTCGAGGGCCATGACCCGAGCCGCCACGCCCCGGTCCCGGGGACGATGGAACGCGTTCTGGAGCTCGTCGACGAGCGGTTCGGCGGCTCAGAGGCGTGGCTCTCCGCACACGGGCTCGCGCGTTCCGATCTGCAGCGGCTGCGAGACCGGCTGGCGCCTCTGCGTGAGCCGCCCACCGACGAGTAGAGCGAGCGGTCAGGGACTGGCGGGGTGCTCGGACACGAGCTGCTCGGTGTCATCGAACGAGCGCCCGCAGTTGAGGCCGAGGGCCGCGAGGCCCAGGGATTGCGTCGCGGCGGTCACGTCGGCCGGGCTCAGGCCCATCATCGTCTTGGTCCCCTGAGCAAAGCTGAAGGACATCCACGAGCGGAAGCTCGGTCACCGTGCCGATCGCCTCGATCGCCCACAGCGCCTCGTCCAGGGCGAAGAACGTCTCCAGGACGAGCAGGCCCGCGCCTCCGTCAGCGAGCGCCCGCCCTGCTCGGAGAAACGCCGACAGGCAGGCGTCGCGCGTCAGCGGACCGCACAGCTCGGCGAGCTGACCCGTCGCCCCCATCGATCCTGCCACCAGGATGTCGTCACTGACCCCGGCTCAATGCCCATGTCCTGGAAGTTGGTGCCGAGAGCCCCGTCGGCCATCAGCACGCCACGGGCCTCGAGCATCTGGGCGAACTCAGGCACGCGTCCAACGTAGCTCGCTCTGGTTAGCCCCGCTCGAGCGTGCTCTCAGACCGATTCGGCCGCTGGCTGCGTGATGATCAGAGGTCGCGCAACTGCTGGATCGACGGGCGGCGCAGCGAGCGCAGGGTCAGCGTGCCGGCGCCCAGGACAGCGACGACGGCGCAGACGGCCACAGCTACGAGATAGCCCCACGGGATCGTGAGAACGTCCGGGGGAGGATCGAAGACGCCGGTGAGAACGTCCACGAGAGTGATCGACAGAAGCGTCGCGATGCCTGCGCCCAGGATCAGGCCGATCACCGTGACGAACAGGGATTCGCTCCAGATGAAACCGCCCAACTGGCGCGAGTTGGCGCCGAGGGCGGTGGCGATGGCGAAGGTCCGCCGCCGCTCTTGGAAGCCGAGGGCGAGGGCCAGGCCCGTGGCGGCGACGGCGAGCACGAGCGCGAAGCCGAGCTCGATCCGGGTCAGACCGGAGAGCTCGATCGCGGTCAGGTTCGAGCCGACGACGCGGCGTGAATCGGCAATGTTGACGACCTGCGCGCCTGCACCGACCACGCGCTGCACGCGGCCAGCGACGGCCGCCGGCCCGGTGCCGTCGGTCTGGATCAAAAAGCTGCCGACGGCGGCTGAGCCGGTCTGCTGGGCGACGTAGGCCTGGTTGGCGATGAAGAACGAGTCCTTTGGAGCGGACAGGAACTCCTTGGCAATCCCGACGTAGTGGAAGGGGATCGTCGTCAGGCGATGGGTGCGTCCGTCCTGCAGGCGCAGGTTGATGCGGTCTCCGGGGTGCAGCTGGTAGTCATGGACGGTCTCCTGGCTGACCAGGATCGCGCTTGGCTCGCGGGCGAGGCGGCTCATCAACTCGTTCGCCGACCCCCCGAGAAACCATGCGTCAGACAGCTTGCCCTGGCGTCCGATCGTGGTCGGGCGGACGGCGAAGAAATCCTGCA
>JALYZB010000020.1 GCA_030945945.1 Actinomycetota bacterium
GACGCACGCGACCGCACCGCGATGCACGCGCGCCTGCGAGACCAGCTCGTTGGCATCGCGCTGGCGATCGGGATCGCGTTATCTGCAGCGTGCTCGCGTTCGTCTTCGAGCACCGTGCCAAGCAGACTCAGCTAGCGAGCTTCGGCAGCGCACTGTTCTGGACCTCGACACCGCTTCTCAGCGTCTCGTCCTCGGTCCTAAATCCGATTTCGACCCCCGCGCGCGTCCTCGACTGGCGATGGAGGCTTATGCGATCACGGTCATCGCGGACCTTGCGGGTGCGCTCGGTCATCCATGGTCAAGCGCGGACACGAGCTAGAGCGGGCCGCCAACCACTCAACCAAGCGGCGTAGAGTGCGGAGTCGTTCGTCGCCCCTGCGTCACGAAGCACCGGCCAGTAGGACCGGCCTTCCTCCGCAGCAGAAGTCACGCACTCGTGGCCGGCGCGGCGACGGAATCGAGACGGCGGACTGCGTGTTCATGGTCCACCGCCGACCGTCAGAGTGTCACAGCAACGCTAACGAAGATGACCCCTCCGGACACTCGAGGTCTTGCGCGGAGAAAGCCGAGCGCCAAGTTCCACAGCACGCCTTGTCATTGCTGTCGCCGGCGATCCAGCGGCGGGCGTGAGTCTCGCCGCGCACATTCGAAAGGTTCCCGGCTTCACCCCTGCCGAGGCTGCTCCAGCGGCACCCGTTCGTCGTTGACAGCGGGTGGCAGTAGACGGTACCGAGCAGCGACTCGCTGATTCACAACGCACAGCGCTGTAATTGCCACCGCCCCTCAGAGGTAGCGAGCCGCGCTCGGGCGGGTCGCGAAAGGGTTCGATCCGACCGCGTGGACTCAGGGTCGTCGCGACGCCGAACACGCGGTGGTCGCTGCTGGTCGAGGCCCGTCAGGGCTGAGCAGCCCATGCCGGACCGCCGATCGCGTCGGCCGTGCGACGATGCCCGCATGGCTCACATCAGCGTATCCCAGCTGGCGTATGCGCATCCTGGCGGGGACCTCCTGTTCTCTGATGTCGGCTTTCGGATCGCGCCCGGGCAGCACGTCGGCCTGATCGGCGCCAACGGCGTCGGTAAGAGCACGCTGCTCAAGATCCTCGCCGGGGTGCTCACCGCCGACGAGGGCGACGCCGTCAGTGGCGGCCGTGTCGCCTACATGCCGCAGGACGTCGGGGTGGGGGGTGAGGCGCGCACCGTCCGCCAGCTGCTGCTGGCGCTTGCGCCGCGAGGACTACGCGATGCCGGAGAACGCGTGGCCGCCCACGAGGCCCAGCTGGACGCCGGCGACGATGCGGCGGGGATGGCGCTGGGGTCGGCGATCGCCGACTGGGGTGCGCTCGGCGGCTACGAACTCGAGGGACGCTGGGACGCGGCCTGCCGGCGAATCGTTCGCGCTGCGCTGAGCGAGCTCGAGGACCGGCCGGCCATCTCGTTGTCCGGGGGCGAGCGCAAGCGGCTCGTGCTCGACGTGCTGTTCGCCTCCGACGCCGACGTGCTGCTTTTGGACGAGCCCGACAACTTCCTCGACGTGCCGGCCAAGCTCGCCCTCGAGGTCCAGATCCGGGCGGCCAAGCAGACCGTGCTGATGATCTCCCACGACCGCGAGGTGCTCGCCGGGGCTGTCGACGCGATCATCACCCTGGAGGGCAGTGGGGCATGGCGCCACGGCGGCGGCTATGCCGGTTATCCGCAGGCTCGGGGGGAGCGCCATCGACGCCTGGGTGACGCGGTCAAGCGCTGGCACGAGGAGGAGCGCCGGCTGCACCAGCTGATGAAGACCTTCAAGGAGCGGGCGCGCTACTCCAGCGACTGGGCCAATAAGGCCAATGCGGCGGAGACCCGCTGGCGGCGCTTCCGAAATCCGGGACCCCCGCCGGCTCCCGTCACCGACACCGCGATCACCGTGCGCATTCGCGGCGGCGATTCGGCGCGCCGGGTGCTGGACCTGCGCGGAGTCAGCATCGACGGGCTCGTGCGTCCGTTCAGTGACGAGGTCCATTTCGGCGAGCGGCTCGGCGTGATCGGACCCAACGGCTCGGGCAAGAGCGCGCTGATGCATGTACTCGCCCAGACGCGGGCGCCGGACGCCGGCGAGCTTGTGGTCGGGCCGCGGGTCTCGACGGGATTCTTCACGCAGCTGCAGGCCCGGGCTGATTTCTCCGGACGCACGGTGCTCGACATCCCGCTCGCCCACACGGGCAACCTCCAAGCCGCGATGGCGGCGCTGGCGCGCTATGGACTGGCCGACGCCGCCCGGCGACCGCATGACGTGCTCAGCGGTGGGGAGAAGGCGCGGCTGGAGATCCTCATCCTCGAGCTCGAGGGCCATAACCTGCTGCTGCTCGACGAGCCGACTGACAACCTGGACATCGATTCATCTGAGGCGCTGGAGTCTGCACTGGACCGCTTCGAGGGCACCGTGCTCGCCGTCTCGCACGATCGCGCCTTCCTGCGCCGCATGGACCGCTACCTCATGGTCCAGTACGACGGATCGGTGCTGGCCCTCCCGGCGTACGACGTCGCGCTCGATGCGCTGCTCGATCCCGGCCGAGCCGCGACCGTGCGCATGGCCAAGGCGCTCTGATTCTCGCTCAACTCAATCAGCCCGGCAGCGGGCCGGTGGAGCGCAGTGATAGCGCTGCGCCGATCCGACGCGGTATTCGCGCAGCAGCGCCGGCGCCCCCGCGTCCTCGACCCCTCGGCGACGATCTCCATTCCCGCCCTCAGGCGACTGGACGATCGAGCGCACGCTGCTCGGCGATGGTGCGCGCGTCCGCGCCTCCACAGGCGGCGACGGTAACGCACCGGGAGCCGCCTCACGGCAGGACGGCTCGCGATCAACGGCCGCTGCGCTCTGACATCCCGGACGTGGCGGAGGGCCGTCAGCCCGGACCGCGGAACACGACGCTGACCCGATCGCGCCAGCTGTGAGCCCGGCGCAGGTCATGCCAGATCGCCACGTACTCATGGAAGTTGACCCGCACCGGATTGAACGTTGCGATATTCGTCGTCAACCCGTAGCGGACCCGCTCGCCCTCGGGCTCGAAGCTTCCGAAGACGGCGGCGCGACGGCCCGGGCCGCCCAGCGCCTGCTGGAGCCGGCGAGGGTAAATTTCCTGAGCGGCAACTCAGGAACTACGGTATCCTGAGTGAAAACTCAGGAAAGAGGGCGCATGCAGATCACCGTGATCGGATCGACCGGACACACCGGACGCCACGTGCTTGAGCAGGGACGGGAGCGCGGCCACGCGATGGTCGCGTTCACCCGCCGCCCCGCGGCGTTGAGAGACCCATCGGTCGTCACCGTCGTCTCGGGCGACGGCCGGGACCCGGCGGCGCTGTCGGCGGCGCTGACCGGGAGCGCCGCCGCGATCGCGATCGTCGGTAACGGCCGCAGCGGTCCGCACCACGCCGGGGCGGTCGCCACCGCCTTGGTTGCGGCGATGGCCCAGACCGGCGTGCGCCGCTTGCTCACGGTCAGCGCTTACCCGGTCGCGGCCCGTCGTCCGCGGATCCCGGTTGCGATCATCCGACGGGTGTTCGCCGCCGTCTACGCCGACCTCGCCGTGATGGAGGAGATCGTCGCTGCCTCCGGGCTGGACTGGGCGATCATCCGTCCTGGCCGGCTCACTGACGGTCCGCGAACCGGCCGCGGGACGCTGCACCGGGGGGACATGCACCGCGTCCCCGCCGTCTCACGGGCCGACCTCGCGTCGGTCCTGCTCGACCAGGCACAGGCCCCGGGGACGGCCGGCCGCGCGCTGAACCTGGCCGGGGGGTGAGCCACGCGTGACCGCCGGCTCTCCCCGGCGCCGTGGGCGCCCCCCGGCGGGTGGGCGCGAGGCGATCCTAATCGCCACCGCTGCCCTGCTGCGCGAGCGCGGGATCGCGCATCTCAGCACGCGCGAGATCGCGGCGCGTGCGAACGTCTCGGAGGCGAGCATCTTCTACCACTACACGGATCGGACGGGCCTGCTGTGGGCGGTGCTCGAGTCCGCGCTGGTTCCGCTGCAGGAGATCGGCGCTCACGTGAGCGCCCGGCCGGCGCAGCGGACCGCCGTCATGACCGAGCTCGGCACCGCGATCGAGACCTTCCTGGACGCCGCGCTGCCGGTGCTGGCAGCCGCCCAAGCCGACCCCGAACTACGGGCTCTGCTGGCCGCCGAGATGCGCGCCCGCGATCTCGGGCTGCATCGCGGTGTCCGCGCGCTCGGCGGCTACCTCGCCCGCGAGCAGGCGGCCGGGCGGGTACGGTCTGACGTGGACCCGACGGCGATCGCCTTCGCCTTGGTCAGCACCTGTCACGCGCGAGCGTCGATGCGCCACATGGCACTGCACGAGGCGCAGCTGCCACCGCTGGCCGACGTGGTGGCCGCGCTGGACACGAGCCTGGACGCGCCTGGGGCTGGGTCGGGTTGATCTGCGAGCCCGCCACCGGGCACGGCAGACCGGGCGATCAGATTGTCCGGTGCAGGAAGTACCCGATGAAGAACCCGCTGAACATGATGAGCAGCGGGCTCACGAGGACCTTCCAGGTCCGAGCGTGCCCAGCGCGCCACCGGGGACGATCACCCCGGCGTTCTTGAGTCCGAGGATCGGGATGAACGCGCCGATGAACCGTGAGAATCCCGCCGGCCAGCGCAGTCACGGCCAGCACCTGGTCAAAGACGAGCTTGGTCCCGTGCAGATCGGCGGTCTCGGACAGGATCGCTGGCTGGGTTGACGAACACGATGTAGACGAGGGTCAGAAACGTCGTGACCCCACCGATCACCTCCGTCCGATAGGTCGAGCCGCGCGCCGTGACCTCGAACCAGCGGTCGAGCCCATCCTGGGGGGAATGGGCCGGGGTGCGTGGGGTGGCGGTCGTCACGGCGCCGAAACCTATCCGCTCGACCGGCGGCGTGGGCATGGCCCAAGGTCTAACCGGCGCGCATCACGGCTAGCCTTTCGGGCATGGCCGCCGCAATGACCGCCGGGGAGGTTCGGGCCTTTTTGAGCGGCGGGACGCGCACCGGCAAGCTCGCCACGACGATGCGTGACGGCACTCCCCACGTGATGCCGATCTGGTTCGTGCTCGACGGCGACGAGATCGTCTTCATGACCGGAGCGGACACGGTCAAGGGCCGCAACCTGAGACGCGGTCCGCGCGCCAGCCTCGTGGTCGACGATGAGTTCGCGCCATATGCGTTCGTGCATGTGCGGGGCTCGGTCACGATCAGCGAGGACCTCGACGAGCTGCGGCGGTTCGGGACCCTGCTCGGCGCGCGATACATGGGCGCCGAGCTCGCCGAGGAATTCGGGCGCCGCAACGCCGTGGCGGGCGAGCTGCTCGTTCGGCTCGCGCCCGGACGGGTCATCGCGCAACGCGCCGTCGCCGACTGACCCGACGCGGCTCGCCCCGGGGCGACACTCAACCAGAGATCAGGTACCGCGCGGTGCTGCGCAGCAGCAGCGCGTTGAGGGTGACCAGGCCGACCTCGGCCGCCAGGTTCAGGCCGCCCAGCACCCCGGTGATCCGCTTGATGGCAGCCGCTCGGTCGGGAGTCTCCGGGACCGGCTGGCTGCCGGTGGCCATCGGGACCGCGCCCTCGGGCGCCTGCTGGGCGAAGCCGACGCCGCCGGCGCCTGAGGCAAAGGGATCGGCTCACGTACGTTCGCCTGGAAGAGCGATGGCCGATTCTGCTACAGCTATCGCCATGACCAAGATCGCCGTCACCGGTGGCAGTGGGAAGGCCGGCCGCGTCATCGTCCGTGACCCCGCCGAGCACGGACACGAGGTGCTCAACATCGACGTCGTCGGCTCCGTGGAGTCCTGCTCGCCCGAGGCGCCGATCCCGTTCCTGCGCGCCGACGTCACGGACTTCGGGCAGGCCCTGGAGGCGCTGAGCGGCGGGGACACGCTGCCGGGCATCGAGGCGGTCGTGCACCTGGCGGCGATCCCGTCCCCGGCGCACGCGACCGCCAACCAGATCTTCGCCGCCAATGCCGACAGCACCCAGTTCGCCGCCGCGCCGCAGCTCGGTCTGAAGCGGGTCGTGTGGGCCTCGAGCGAGACAACGCTCGGCCTGCCCTTCGAGACCCCGCCTGACTACGCCCCGGTCAACGCGGAGCACGTGCGCCCCCGCCGCGAGCTGATGGCCGCGGTGTATCCGGGCGTGCCGCTGGCCGGCTCGGTGCAGGGCAACGTCACTCTGCTCGACATCACCAAGGCGCGCCGGGTTCTGGGCTATGAACCACGGTTCAGCCGGCGCGAGCTCTCGTCCTAGCCGATGCGCAACCTGGAGAGCCAGCGCCGCCTCGCCGCCCTGCCCACGGCCCCGATCGCCGCGGGCGGACTGATCGCGGGGTTCGGGGTAGCGATCGGGACAGGCTCCCGTCCGCTCGGAGGGGTCGTGCTCGCCGCCTGTGGCCTGACCTGCCTGGCCGTGTGGCGCCAACGGGATCCAGGCCGGACGGCGGTCGGGCTGACCGTCACCGGGCTGGCCGCCTTCGCCCTCTCGCATGTGCTCGGCGATGTGATCGGGGCCTGGCCGGCAGTGTTCGTCGTCGCGGCGCTGACTGCCGCCGCGTGCTGGCGCTGGTCTGACTCCCGGCGCGATCCCGGGCGGGTCAGGCCGGCGGCACCAGCTCGCTCATCGTGAACACGGCCCCCTGAGGGGCGCTGCCGGCTGTCGGCTGACCGCGAAGGTTTGGTGCAATTCCTGACCCGTTTCGGCGGTCCGGCGACGGCGGAGGCCGCGGCGGAATAAGCTCAGCGACCGATGACGTACACGATGATCGAGGGGCGACGGAAGGTGCTGGCCGATCTGGCCATCGCCGTGGAGCAGATCGCCGTCTCGATGGGCGCGCTTGAAGCGGCCTATGAGCAGCTCGACGACGGCCACGCCGGCGTCCTCGAGGAGCGGATCTTCCGCCCGGCCCAGCTGGCCTACGGACGCGCCCAGCGCACCCACCGCGCGTTCGCGGCTCGCTCGGGCCTGCCCGGGCGCAACTTTGACTCCGCGTCGTCCGGTCCTCACGTCCAGTCGGTCCAGACCCTGATCGACCGCGCCGCCTACGCCGCCGCCCAGGCCGACATCACGATCTCCAGCCTGCAGGACTCGATGCTTCCTGTCGAGGTCGGGGACCCTGAACTGCGCGCCGGCCTCTCTCAGACCCGTGAGGCGCTTGCCGCGATCCCCCTCGGGGCGCGCGATCTCGTACGGACGGTTGGCCGCTAGCCCCTGCCACAGGCGGTTCGCCCGCGCTGCCGCGGTGATCGCGGCGGTCCTCGCCCTCGTCGCCCCGGCCGTCGCGAGCGCGCGGATGGCCGCGCACGGCAGCGCCGCACAGGCCTATGCAATCGGTCTGGCCGGCGGCCGCACAGTGACTCTGATGAACCGGCGCGGATCCGTCGTGCAGCGCCGGCAGGCGGACACCCGGGGCGGCGTCCTATTCCGTCTCGTCACGCCCGGCCACGGCTACAGGATCCGCCAAGGACCCCTGCGGTCCGCGGCATTGACCGTCTTTGGCACCAACTCGCGGCCGCCGAGCACGCGGAGCTACAACCAGCGCATCCCCACCAGCGGCTACGGCTACACGACGATGCGCGACGGGACCCGGTTGGCCGTCGACGTCCACCTCCCGGGCGGCCGCGGCCCGTATCCCACGCTGGTCGAATACGCCGGCTATGGCTACGCGGACCCCAAGGGTCCCGACAGCGGGATCGCCGCGGTGGCCAACCTGCTCGGGTTCGCGGTCGTCGACGTCAACATGCGGGGCACCGGCTGTTCAGGCGGCGCCTATGACTACTTCGAGCCCAACCAGTCGCTGGACGGGTACGACATCGTCGAGACGGTCGCCCGCCAGCCATGGGTTCTGCACCATCGCCCCGGGATGGTGGGCATCTCCTATGGCGGCATCAGCCAGATGTTCGTGGGGGCAACCGACCCGCCGCATCTCGCGGCGATCACGCCCCTGTCGGTGATCGACAACACCGCGACCACCCTCTACGCGGGCGGGATCCTCAACACCGGCTTCGCGCTCAATTGGAGCGAGGAGCGCGTGCACGACGCGCTGCCCGCCTCGGCGACCGGCGGTCAGCCGTGGGCGCTGGCCCGCATCAAGGCCGGGGACTCGGTTTGCAAGACCAACCAGGCTCTGCACGGCGAGGCCGCGAACCTGATCACCAAGCTCCGCGCCAACGCCCACTACGTGCCCGCGGTCGCCGACCCGCTGGCGCCGGTCACCTTCGTTGACAAGATCCATGTGCCGGTGTTCGCGGCCTGTCAGTGGACCGACGAGCAGACGGGCGGACACTGCGCAGATCTGGCTCAGCACTTCACCGGGACTCGGCGCGCCTGGTTCACCTTCGCCAACGGCACCCACATCGACTCGCTGGATCCGGAAACGTTCAACCGCTGGTTCGACTTCCTCGAGCTGTACGTCGCCCACCGCGCCCCCGTGCTTCCGCCCGCGGTGAGCTCCGAGGCGCCGATCCTCTACAGCACGATCATGGGTGTCCCCAACGTCACGATTCCGCCGGACCCGATCCAGTCCGCGGGCAGCTACTCCACCGCGCTGGCCGCGTTCCAGCGGCTGGCGCCGATCCAGATCCGCTTTGACAACGGCGCCGGCGGGACCGCCCCCGGCCAGCCGTTGGCCGGCTTCTCGCGGTCCTTCGCGCGGTTCCCGATCCCCGGCACCCAGGCCCGCTCCTGGTATCTGGGCTCGGGCGGCTCGCTCTCGGACCGCCCCGGGGCCGCCGGCGCCGAGCGCTTGACCTGGAACCCGCGGGCCCGGGCCAAGACGGATTTCAGCGGCCCCGGTGACGGCAGCCCGGCCGGCATCTGGACGGCCCTGCCGCCGTACTCATGGACGGCGCCCCCGGCCGGTAGCGCCGCCTCCTACGTCAGCGCTCCGCTGACCTCGACGACAACCGTGATCGGCGGCGGTGCCGTGCATCTCTGGGTCAAGGCGTCGCGGCCGAGCGTCGACCTCCAGGTGACGATCTCCGAGGTCCGTCCCGATGGCAAGGAGACGTTCGTGCAGAACGGCTGGCTGCGGGCCGATGAGCGCAAGCTCGACCCCGCCAAGAGCACCCTGCTCGAGCCGGTTCCGAGCCTGCGCGCCGCCGACGTCGCGCCGCTGCCGGACGGGCGCTTCTCCGAGGTCGTCGTGCCGCTCTACTACGAGGGCCACGTGTACCGAGCCGGCTCGCGGATCCGGATCACGGTGACCGCGCCCAACGGCGACCAGCCGGTGTGGTCCTTCGCCGAGACCCGTCCCGCGGGGACGGCCACGGTCGCGCTGGCCCACTCCGGGCGGTATCCCGCCCGCCTGATCCTGCCGGTCGTTCCCGGCGTGTCGGTTCCGACTCTGCTGCCTCCGTGCCCGGGACTGCGCGGCGAGCCCTGCCGCAGCTACGTGCCCTTCCCCGACCAATCGGCCTCGCTCGGCGGGTAACCTGTCCGGGCGGCGCCGGGGGCGCCGGCACCAAGCGGACCGCACCGTGCGTCCGGCCTTGCGCGATCTTCAGGTTCGCATCACCTCCAGGCGTTACCATCTTGCGCGACGCATGGCCCTCGACGCCCCTCCAGTTCAGGCGCCCCCGGCCTCGGCTCACGACGATGTCCTTCCGGTGCAGACCGCCGCGGATTCGTCCACGGCCGATCCGGCCGGCGCTGTCCGACCCGTTGCGATGCCGCTGGTTGACCGGCTGGCCAGCGCCGTGGTCACGGGCGCGCCGCCCCTGCTCGTGCTGCTCGGCATGTGGCTGGGCTGGAACAGCGGGCTACTCGTCTGGCAGGACCTGTTCATCCTCGCGGTGTTCTACGTTCTGATCGGCGCCGGGGTGACGGTGGGCTTTCACCGGCTGCTCACCCATCGAAGCTTCAAGTGCCACCGGGTCACGCGGGCGGCGTTTGCCGCGCTCGGCTCCGCGGCCGCGGAGGGTCCGGTGATCGACTGGGTCGCCACTCACCGCAAGCACCACCAGTTCTCCGATGCGGCGGGCGACCCGCACAGCCCCCACCTCGATGAACGCCATGGCTGGCGCGGTGAACTGTGGGGCTTCGTGCACGCCCACATCGGATGGGTGTTCTCGGACATGGAGGTGGCGGACGAGTCCCGCTACGCCAAGGACCTGCTCGCCGACCCGTGGATCCGCTTCGTGGACCGCACATTCGTGCTCTGGGTCGTGCTCGGCCTTGCCGCAGCGTTCGGGCTCGGGGTGGCGATGACGGGCAGCGTCAGCGGTGGTCTGACCGCGCTGCTGTGGGGCGGCGCGGCGCGCATCTTCTTTGTGCACCACGCCACGTTCAGCATCAACTCGGTCTGCCACTACTTCGGCCGCCGCGACTTCGAAACCGACGATGAGTCGCGCAACGTGTTCTGGCTGGCGATCCCGACCTGGGGCGAGGCCTGGCACAACAACCACCACGCCTTCCCGACGTCCTACCGCCACGGCATGCGCCGCTGGCAGCTCGACCCCTCGGCGGGGATTATCCGCCTGCTGGAGATGACCGGGTTGGCGTGGGACGTGGTCCGGATCGATCCCGAGCGCCGCGAGCGCAAGCGCGAGTCGCTCGCCGCCGCCAAGGTCTGACCGACCCCCGCTAAGCTCGCCGGGCTTTGCCCTTCGCCCGTACCGGCCCCCTGCGCCGTGAGCTCGCGCTCGCGCTGCCCGAGCGCCCCTTCGGGATCCGCTTCTGGGACGGCAGCTCGGTACCCGCGACCGTGCCCGGTGGCCCCACCTTCGAGATCCACTCTCCACAGGCGCTCGCGCATGCACTGCGCGCCCCCGGCGAGCTCGGGCTCGGGCGTGCCTACGTGCTTGGCCTGATCGACGTTGATGACATCGAGAAGGCGCTGCGGATCGTGGACACGTTTCAGTCGCCCGCGCTCTCCCCGGGCCGGATCGCCAAGCTCGGCGTCGCGCTCGTGCAGGCGGTTGGGCTGATGCGGCTCCCTCCGTCGCCGGCGTCCGAGCTGCGCCTCAAGGGGGAGCGCCACACGATCGGCCGTGACCGCAATGCGGTCCGCTACCACTACAACGCCGGCAACGACTTCTTCGCGCTGTTCCTGGACCCCTCGATGACCTACAGCTGTGCGTACTTTCAGGGCGGAGCGCAGACGCTGGAGCAGGCCCAGGAGGCCAAGCTGGCGCTCGTATGCCGCAAGCTCGCGCTGCAGGATGGCGAACGGGTGCTCGACGTCGGGTGCGGATGGGGCAGTTTCGCGATCCACGCGGCGCGCAACCACGGGGTCCGCGTGCTCGGCGTGACGCTGTCCGAGCGCCAGGTCGAGCTCGGTCGCGAACACGTCGCGGCGGCGGGCGTCTCCGAGCTCGTCGAGCTTCGGGTCGCCGACTACCGGGAGCTGACCGGCGAGCAGTTCGACGCCATCTCGAGCATCGGCATGGTCGAGCACGTGGGGGAGGAGCGGATCGATCTCTACATGGCGACCCTGCACGGGCTGCTGCGCCCCGGGGGGCGCCTGCTCAATCACGGCATCGCCAAGCTGATGGACTTCGACACCAAGGACGAGGGCGCGTTCTCCGAGCGGTTCGTCTTCCCCGACGGCGTCCCGCTGCCGCTCTCACGGATCGAGCAGGCGCTCGAGCGGACCGGCATGGTCACGCGTCACGTCGAGGGGCTGCCCAAGGACTACGCGCGCACACTCGGTTACTGGATCGAGAGCTACGAGGCTCGCTACGACGAGGCGGTCGCGCTCGCCGGAGCCGAGCGGGCACGGGTGTGGCGGCTGTACCTGCGCGCGGCCCGGCTGGGCTTTGACACCGGGTGGGCCTCGGTCTACCAGGTGCTCGCCGACAAGGCCTGAGCCCCGCTGGGTTGGGCCCAGCTGTCAGCTCTCGCGGCGGCCCCGGGGACCGACTAGGCGGCGGGCGGTGTGGGCTCGGCGGGCGCGGGGGGCGGCTGGTTGACCGCGTGCGCTCCGGCGGCGCCGATGATGCCGAGCAGCAGCGCGAGGGCGGTCCACCTGGGCCCGTACGCTTCGCTGCCCGCGGCCGCGTCGATCGAGGGAGAGCCCGGTCCGGTCTCGGCGAGTACGAGAGCCGCGGCGATCAGCACGACGTTGTACTCATAGCCGCCGTTGGTGACCCATGGGCCCTTGCTGAGGTGCACCCGCTGTATGGCGGTGATCATCGTCGCGGTGATCAGCGAAGCGGCGATCGGCGTCGCGGCACCGAGGAGGAGCAGCGCGCCTCCGCCGGCCTCGGCGGCGCCGGCGGCGAGTGCATGCCGCTTGCCGGGCCGCAGGCCAAGGCCCTGTTCAAACATTTGCCCGGTGGCCTCGAGGCCGTTGCCGCCGAACCAGCCGAACAGCTTTTGCGTGCCGTGACCGACGAAGAATCCGCCGACGGAGACTCGGAGAAGAAGGCGTCCAAAATTCATGTTGCATAAGGTAGCAGGACAGTTGCGCGATCAACTGTCGGCGCTCTGACCACATTCTGCCTACGCACTGAATGCTACGGAGGCCCTGCACATCGGCATCCCGGCGCCGTCGGTGCGGGCCGGGAGGACCGCTTGATGGGGTGCCGACCCGCCCGTCGGGTGGTGCATGAGGTGGAGTAGTGTGCGCCTTGGAGATCCAGGCGACGAAGGGGAGAGAGATCGATGAGCAGCACCGTCAACGTGGCATTCAGCGTCAACGGCGTCGAGCATGACCTTGCGGTCGAGCCCCGCCTGCTGTTGGTCCACGCATTGCGCGACCAACTCGGATTGACCGGCACTCACGTCGGCTGCGACACCTCCAATTGCGGGGCCTGCACCGTCCATATGAACGGGGAGGCGGTCAAGTCCTGCACGGTCCTCGCCGTCCAGGCCGATGGCGCTGAGGTGACCACGATCGAGGGGCTGGGCACCGAGGACGACCTGCACCCGATGCAGGAGGCGTTCTGGAACAACCACGGCCTGCAGTGCGGCTACTGCACGCCGGGCATGATCATGGCCTCGGCGGCGCTGCTGAGCGAGAACCCAAACCCCAGCGAGGACGAGGTTCGCCATGCGCTGGAGGGCAACCTCTGCCGCTGCACCGGCTACCACAACATCATCAAGGCCGTGCTCGACGCGGCGAGCAAGAGCGGCTCGGAGGTATCAGCATGAGCATCGTCGGCGATCCGCCCACCGGCCACGTCGGCCAGGCCATGCGGCGCAAGGAGGATCCGCGCCTGATCACCGGCCGCGCCCGCTACGTCGACGACATCTCGCTGCCCGGCACGCTATGGGCGGCGATCGTCCGTTCACCCGAGGCCCACGCCAAGATCGTCGCGATCGACACGTCGGCCGCCGCCGACTATCCGGGCGTGCACGCGGTGTTCACCGGCGAGGACATGTCCGATCTCGGCGGTCCGCTGCCCTGTGCCTGGGTCCCGCCCGGGGTCGAGGTGCAGAACCCCGAGCACTGGCCGCTCGCGCGCGGCACCGTCAATCATGTCGGCGACCCCGTTGCTGTGGTTCTCGGGGACGACCGCTACGCGGTGGTCGACGCTGCCGAGGAGGTGCTCGTCGAGTACGAGTCGCTGCCGGCGATCGTCGATCCCGAGAAGGCGCTGGAGGGCGCGCCGTTCGTGCACGACTCGATTGGAACCAACAAGGTCCACGAGTGGTCCCTGCCCGGCGGCGACGTCGACGCCGGCTTCGCGGAGGCCGACACGATCGTGCAGCGGCGGGTGGTCAACCATCGCATCGCCGGTGCGCCGATCGAGCCGCGCGGCGTGCTCGCCGACTACCGGGCGGGCTCGCTGACGCTGTGGACCTCGACCCAGGTCCCGCACTTCGTGCGTCTCTTCATGGCCCTGCTGCTCGGTCTCTCCGAGGATCACGTGCGGGTCATCGCGCCCGAGGTCGGGGGTGGCTTCGGCTCCAAGCTGCAGGTCTACGGGGAGGAGCTGCTGGCCTGCTGGTGCTCGCGCAAGGTCGGGCGGCCGGTGAAGTGGATCGAGACCCGCAGCGAGAACATGGCGGTCTCTCACCACGGCCGCGACCAGATCGCCTACACCAAGATGGGTGCCAAGTCAGACGGCACGATCACGGCCTTTCACGTGAAGATCGTGGCCGACTTCGGGGCCTACAACATGCTGCTCACCCCGCTGATCCCGTCGCTGGGCGCGTTCGTGATGGGCGGCTGTTACAAGATCCCCAACGTTCAGACCGACATCATCGGCGTGTTCACCAACAAGTGCCCCACCGACGCGATCCGCGGCGCGGGACGGCCCGAGGCCACCCATATGCTCGAGCTCACGCTCGACGCGATGGCCCACGAGCTCGGGATCGACCGCCTGGAGATCCGGCGCAAGAACTTCATTCCCAAGGAGGACTTCCCAGCCGCGGTGGCCACTGGCGTCATCTATGACTCCGGGGATTACCACAAGACCCTCGACACGCTGCTGCAGCATGTCGACGTCGCCGCCTTCCAAAAGGAGCAGCAGGAGCTGCGGGCCCAGGGGATCTATCGCGGGATTGGATTCTGCACCTACACCGAGATCTGCGGACTGGCCCCCTCGCGGGTGACCGGCCCGGCCGGGGTCGGCGTGCAGGCCGGGCTGTGGGAGTCGGCGATGATCCGCGTCCACAACACGGGCGCGGTCACCGTCTACACCGGCACCTCTCCCCACGGCCAGGGACTCGATACGGCGATGGCGCAAATTGTGGCCGACAAGCTCGGAGTCGATCCGCAGGTCGTCGAGGTCATTCACGGCGACACCGCCACCGGCCCCGAGGGCCGCGGAACATATGGCTCGCGCTCGCTGGCCACCGGCGGTGAGGCAGTCGCCCGTGCCACCGACAAGGTGGTCGCCAAGGCCAAGGCGATCGTTGCCGCCGAGCTGGAGGCCGCTCCGGAGGACATCGAGGTCGCCGACGGCAAGTTCTCGGTCAAGGGCTCGCCGGACAAGGGGATGGCGATGGCCGACATCGCCGGGATCGCCTACATCGGCGCCGTCCCGGAGGGGATGGAGCCCGGCCTGGAGGAGACGACGTTCT
>JALYZB010000024.1 GCA_030945945.1 Actinomycetota bacterium
GAGCCGCTCGGTATTGAGCCGTGGGTGGCTGGCGCAAACGCCGCCTCAGCCGCCGAGGCGGGCCGGTGCCTAACCCTCGAGCCGGGCGAATGCGTCCACACGCTCGTGCGCGTGAGGATCCTACAGACCGCCAGCTGATCCGGGACTAGACGGCGGTGAACCCGCCGTTTACGATGAGCGTCTGACTGATCATCCAGGCCGCGTCTGCGGACAACAGGAACGCTGCCGGGCCAGCGAGATCCTCGGGAACCCAGATACGGCCCAGCGGATGTCGCGCGGCGATATCGGGTTTGCCCTCGTCGAGGTTGTCACGACCCACGTACGTCATCGGCGTGCGAACCAGCCTGACGCGAGAACGTCGACGCGCACTCCGTGCACGAGCTGGCTACCGCGGATCACAATCGAGCCCGCTCGTGCCATCCGCCGTGGCGGCGAAGGCGGCACTCACCATGGACACTTGTGCATGCTCGCGCTGGCGAAGGAGCCATCACGAAGCAGCGCGCAGCCCGGCAGCAATCTCGTCCAAAGCGTGGGCAAGATCGACGGTGGGAGCCCAGCCCCAGCTGCGGGCACGGTCGGCCAAGATCTGACCGGTCCAAGCCGGCGTCTCTTCCCATACCGGAACGACACCAAGGGCGCCGGTGACGACCTCGTAATAGTCGCGTTGGGTGGCGCTCGCGGCAGCGACGTTGAGCGGGGTGCAAACGCCAGCTACTGGCCCACTTGTCTGGTCAGCGGCGTCGGGAATCCGGCCGCTGGCAAGCTCAGCAGCCAACGACGCGAGGTCGTCGACGTGCACCCACGCAAACGTCGCATCCGCGACCGCGCTGCGGGCCCGCTCGTCCTCGCGCATCGCCGCGGGCCGCAACGTGTTCCAGACCGACGTCGGCCCATGCCCAAGGATGGCCGGGGGACGCAGAAGCACCCGTGTGATGCCGTCGACCCCGGCGAGCGCCAGGTCGGTGTCACGCTTGGTGACCGAATAGTCCCCGGCGTCGTCGCCAACTAGGACCGAGGCCTCGTCGACGTCGTCCATCTCGGGAGAGCGGTCATAGACCGCCGCAGTCGAGATGTGGACCAGCCGTCCGATGCCCGCCGAGGCGGCCGCCCGCGCCACGACGAGTGTGCCCGCGACCCCAATGCGCTGCTGAGTCTCGCGATCACTACCCATCGGATGCACCGTGGTGACCACCGAGCTCGCGCCTGATACCACCGAGGCCGCGAACTTGGACTCGGCGAAATCACCGACCACCTCCGCGACCCCCGGAAGCGCAGGAGCCGTCCCGGGGCGCCGAACGATCGCCCGCGCGCGCACACCCCGCTGAACCAATGCCTCGCAGACACGTGACCCGACTAACCCGTTCGCGCCGGTCACCACAACGAAAGATCCTGATGAAGACATCGACCCACTCTGGCACGAACGCCCCGAGCGAGCAGCCAGCTCCGATAAGGCTTCGCGCCGCGGACAGCCCTGAACTGTCGTCGAAGCGGATGCTCTCGTCCGTCGCAGTGCGAGCGTGCGGCCTGCGGCGCATTCGGTCGCTAAAGCAGGCGTCGGAGCATTGCCTGAGTTGTGCTCCTCGGTCCGAACGAGCGCTCTGCAGCCTTTCGGTGATCCGCGCGCGTTGGGTTCACCGGCTTGGCGCGAATCGGCTGACCAGCCGGGTGCGGGTGGCTGGTCCGCGGCCGGCGTCTTCTTTGCGGTCAGCGCTGGCCAGTATTGCCGTGATCAAATGCTGAGCGACCACGCGAGCCGGCTCGACCTCCCAGCGGCCGCTGCGGTGCCCGACCCAGGGCAGTGACGTGAGCTCGCTGTCGCGCTCGAGGATCAGATCGGCGAGCGTGCGGCCGCAGAGGCTGGACGCGACCAAGCCATGGCCCGCCAGGCCGCCCGCCCGAGCGAATCCGGTGGCGCGATCGAGCTCGATCGACATGCTCCAGTCGCGCGGCACCGCGAAAACTCCTCCCCAGCGGTGGGTGATCACGGCGTTAGCTGCGGCAGGGAACCACGTCCGCAGCGTGCGCTCGAGCGCGGCATGCACCGCCGGTCGCCGTTCGTCGCTGGCGCGGATCGCGCTACCCATCCGGTACCAGGCGCCACGGCCGCCGATCGCGATCCGGCCGTCGGCCGTTCTCTGCGCGTAGGTGAAAAGATGGCGTTGGTCGGCCACCGTCTCGCACTGCTTCCAGCCGATCGCCGCCCATGTCTGCTCATCAAGCGGCTCGGTCGCGAGCATGTAAGAGAACACGGGCATGTACTCACGACGTTGACCGGGCAGGTTCACTGTGAACGCCTCGGTCGCCTGCACGACAATCGGCGCGCGCACGGTGGCGGCGACAAGTCCGTCACCCGAGGCGCATCGGACCCGTCCCGGCTCGATCCTGGACACGGGCGAACGCTCAAAGATCTGCACCCCAAGCCGCTCGCAAGCCTCCGCCAGTCCACGAACGAGACGCCCGGGGTGCACCCTGGCGCAATGCGGCGTGTAGGCGCCGCCGAGGACACCCGACACACGGACGTGCCCAGCGACTTCGTCGGCACCAAGCAGC
>JALYZB010000113.1 GCA_030945945.1 Actinomycetota bacterium
GACGATTGTCGGCGGGGCCGCCGCCGAGCCGGTCCGCGCGATGATCCGCGACTGCACCGAATGTGCCGGGCGCGCCGCGGCCGATCTCGACCAGCAGGCCCAGCGCTACGAGGCGATGCCGGCCGCCCTGTTGGACGCCGCGCGCGGCGCGTGCCGCTAGCCCTCCGGTGGCTCCTCAGCAGCAGCAGTCGTCGTCGCAGCCGGGCTGGCGTTCGTCGTGGATGCTCGGCTCGGCGCAGCACCCTTCGCCTCGCCAAGTTCGGAGGTCTTCGTTGACGGCGAGGGCGGCGATACCTAGCGCAACGGCGGGATCGGCCCACCAGAGCCCAATCGTCGCGTTGAGCGCGAGGCTTGCGAGCCCGCCCGCGGCGACGTATGCGCAGAGCAGGTTCTGGGTGCCCTCGCCGGTGGTGGCACTAGAGCCGAGGCGCAAGCCCGAGCCAGAGAATACGTCCGTGCGCTGATGATCACCAGGTCGTGCTCTTCTTCGGCATCCCGTTCGCGCTCGTACCGCTAGTGATGCTCAGCAGTCACCGAAACTGGCGCCAGAGCACGGGGACGTGCGTGCTGACGGCTCATCCGCCCGCCCGCGTTGAGCATGACCGAGCTTCGACGACCGCGAACACGCACCCGCCCTCATCAAACGAAACGGCCTCTGGGCACGTGGCGGAGAGACACCTGCAATGACGGGAGAACGGGACTCGGTGACAGCGTCATATTGGGTCAGCACGAGATGCGCGTCGACTAGCTCGGTGTTTGCCTCCGAGCCGGGCGCAACGCTCTCCACAGTGTTCGACATGCCCGTCCGTCGTCTTGTCCCTGCAGCGCATGCCAGCATCCGACGGCGCCAGCTCGGCGAGTCACTTGGCGTACTGGGTGCTCAGCCGGCTGCGGGGACGATCGTACGGAGGAGTTTGGCGGCGGCCGCGTCGGTTAGCCCCTGCTCTTGGACGAGGGATTTCCAGGTGGAGAAGGCGATCGCGTGTCCAAGCGCGGCTCGGGTGCGTCGCCGGGGAGCCCCTCGGAGCTCTCGTCCCGCCATCAGCGTGTCGCATGCCGCTTTGGTGTACTCGCGGAAAGCTGAGAATCGCTCGCGGATGAGCGGCATCGTGCTCTCGTCACGAAACAGGTTGTCCAGCATCTGCTCGGTTTGGCCGTAGAACGCGTAGAGCTCGCCGAGCGCGACATGCAGGCGTTCGTCAGGGTTCTCGATCGCCGACCAGCCAGCAAGATCCGGCGTCGGGTTTGCCGCTGACCAGTGCGCATTGCATGCGTCTAGTAATGCCGCCTCGTCGGGGAAGTAGCGGTAGAGCGTCGAGCGGCGTACGCCGGCGTGGGCTGCGACCGCGCTGATCGATGTGCGTGACGGCCCGGCGGTGCCATGCAGCTCCACGGCGCTCTCAACGATGCGCAGGCGCGTCTGTTGCTGCAATTGAGCGCGGCGCTGCATGCGATAGGGACGGGTTTGGTCGGACATTGATGTCCACTTAATATTGACAGATGCCCACACGGGTGTATCTTGCGCGAGACACCACTGTCCAACGAAATGAGATGGCTATGCGGCGCCAGCGATGAGCCCCCGGGTACTTGGACCAACGGATGGCAAGGCGGGGTTTCTCGGCAGCATCGGGGTGCGGTTCATGATCGACGGCACGTCGACCGGCGACGGATTCTCGCTGGTCGAGCATCCAATGTCGGCTCACGCGCTCGCGGCGCCGCTGCACCGCCACAACCGGGAGGACGAGTACAGCTATGTGCTCGAAGGCCGGATGGGAGCGCTGCTCGGCGATGACGCGCTCGAGGCCGGACCCGGCGAGCTGGTGTTCAAGCCCCGCGGCGAGTGGCACACGTTCTGGAACGCCGGTAAGGAACCCTGCCGGATCCTCGAGATCATCGCGCCCGCCGGCTTTGAGCGCTTCTTCGCCGAGCTCGTCGACCTCGGCGGCGTCGCGCAGGCAGATCCCACCGTGCTCGGCGCGTTGTGCGAACGCTACGAGCTGGAGATGGACCCCACGAGCGTCCCCAACCTGGTCGAGCGGTTCGGCGTGCGCTTCCCCGCCGAGCCGCTCAGCCACTGAGCGCGCGAGCTTCCGCTTACGCGCTGCCCACTGACAAGAAGCCGGGCACCGGCCACGCGCGAAGGAGGAGGCTCCCGTCGGAGCCGCTGGGCGATCGTGGAATGTGGACTCGGTCATGTTCAGTCCGCTGGCGTCGGGCCCAGCCGGCCTCTGATCTAAACCGCCCGGTCCATATGCCACCGACCTAGGGAGAAGGCACGGGTGCTCAGTGAAATGTTGGGCGGCGCTTCGAGGGAAGGGTGGCGGTAGTTACCGGGGCGGCGGAACGCCTGGTGGAGCTGTTGCCAGAAGCTTCGGTTCGGAGGGCACCTCGGTGGCCCTCGGCTATCGCTCTCTCGCTCCCGGGCCGCGGAAGTTGTGGCGGAACTGGAGGGCTGGGGCGGGAGAGCTCACTCCGGCCACCTCGACGTCACGGATCAGGACTCAGTAGACGCGTTTGTCGCCGACATCGCGGAGCGCTACGGTCGGTTGGACGTCCTCGTCAACACCGCTGGCCGCCTCGCCGAGGCGGACACGGTGTATTCAGCGAACTGGACACAGCTGCGGCGAGCGCCCTCCTTCAGGTTGATGTGATCGGGGCCATGCGGATGTGGCACGCAGTGAGGCCGATGATGCTCGAAAGTGGCGACGCTGCCATCGTCAACTTCTCGAGCGGGCATAGCTCCTGAGCGACCGCCAGCAAGCCAGGTCAGACGACCGGAACCGGATCCCTTAGCGGCCACAAATCGAGCGACGCCAATAGACCTCGACGTCCAGCCTGCGGTTTCTGAGTCCGGGCCTACGCGCTCGCGGGGTCCTGCACAGACCAGGTATTGCCGTCCGGGTCGCTGAAGAAGACGAACGAGCCACCGGGGAGCTGTTGGACCTCGCTGACCGGATCGCAACCAAGTACACCGGCGGGCCCTACCCTCGAGGAGAGGAACGCATCGTTGCCGTCGTCGACCCCGAGCTGCAGACCATCGGCACCGGCTGAGGGACCAATCCACAACCCCGCCACACCGACCCCGACCGGGGCGACCCGGAGTCCCATGAGCAGGCCATAAGACGAACCTTCAAGGCGAGACTCCCGCTGGCACGGATCGCCGGCGGCTGGGCAGCCGCGTCTCCGAGTGGGGATCCATGACCGATCAGCGGTCTCTGGCACTTGGTTGCAGGAGTCAGTCGAGTCCAGGGATGTGGGGCGAGACGGTGAAGTACAGCTGGACCGCGGCGAGGGCGGCGAGGGCGGCGACGCTGACGTAGGTGCTGAGCAGGCAGATGAGCGCGGCGACGCTGTAGGCGAGTTGCGCGATGAGGATCCGCCGCCGGAAGATGCGTAGCTTCGTGAGGTCGGGCTCGTCAGCGAGTCGGGCTCGGGCGATATAGCCGCTGCTCATCGCTAACGCGAGGCCGAGCAGCAAGATCTTGAGCCAGTACAGGCCGACGGCCGGAGCGATGGTTACGTGCTCGGCGAGCACGCTGGCCGAGAACGGCAACAGCGTGACCACGAACAGGTACCCGAGTTGAGACCAGGTCAGGTTTCGACCGGAGCGTGCGCACAGACCCAGCAGCGTGTGCTGCGCCAGCCAGAAAGTGCCGAGCATCGTGAAACTGAGCACGTAGGCAACCAGCCTCGGACCCAGACCGGACATGGCGTGCCACAGCTCCCGGTTTGAGTGTGCGATGCCGAGCGGACGCGCAAGTCCAGCACCAGCAGCGTCATCGCGACGGCGAACACGCCGTCGCTCAACGACTGTGGCCTGGCCTTGAGGCTGATACCAACCTGGGGTGACGACTGACCGGTATGTGCATGGCTACCAAGCCCGCGAGAGCAAGCGGCTCAAAGACCAGGCCCGCACGCTGGTCGAGCTCCTTCACGGCGACACGCGCTATCCGCCGGGAAGTCGGGTGCTGGAGGCAGGGTGCGGGGTCGGAGCCCAGACGGTCACGCTCGCTCACAACAGTCCGGATGCGCGGGTGACGTCGGTGGACATCTCTGCCGAGTCGCTCGCCGAGGCTCGGCGACGAATCGGCCGCGCCGGACTCGGGAACGTGGCGCTCCAACAGGGTGATCTCTTTGACCTGCCCTTTGACGCGGAGTCGTTTGATCACGTGTTTGTCTGCTTTGTCCTGGAGCATCTCGACGATCCCGTCGGCGCGCTCGAGGCGCTGGGCCGAGCGCTGCGGCCGGGCGGGTCGATCACGGTGATCGAAGGCGACCATGGGTCGACGTCGTTTTATCCCGAGAGCCCAGCCGCGCGCGCCGCGATCGCCTGCCAGATCGAGTTGCAGGCTCGCGCCGGCGGGGACGCATTGATCGGACGGCGGGTTTACCCGCTGCTGACCACGGCTGGATTTGATCATCCGCAGGTTTCGCCGCGGATGGTGTACGTCGATGCCAGCCGGCCCGAGCTGGCGGACGGGTTTATCCACAAGACGTTCACCGCGATGGTCGAAGGCGTACGCGATGCGGCGATCGCCGCAGGACTGATCGATCCGGCGAGCTTTGACGCCGGCATCGAAGCACTACACCGGACCACTCAGCCCGACGGCGTGTTTACCTACACGTTCTTCAAGGGCGTCGCCCACAAGCCCTCGACCTGAAGCTGCAAATCCGCGGTAGGAGATTGGCGGCGGTGCCCACAAGCCGATCGACTTCCGGACGCTGACATCGCGCGCTGACCGGACCGTGACAACTCACGCCGGGCAGAGCCAGCGATCATCGACCTGCGAGGTGGACGCCTCGGGATCGTCAAAGTGGCGCCGGAAGGTGAACGCGATCGCGGTGGGGCCGTGCTCCCGCAAGTGCTCCAGACGCCACTCCGCGTCTTGCACCGAGGGGTGGTATCCGCGCGGCACCCACCAAAGCACCGCGTGCAGGTCGAGCCGTTCGAACCACTCACGGCGACGACGCATGACCGCGAGGTGCTCGGGATCGCCGTATACGAAGGCGCGCATCGCCTCAAGCGTCTCCCACACCGTCAGGTTGATAATGAGTCGCGGATCACCGCCAAAGCCACGAACGGCGATTGCATCCCCCTCTTCGCTTTGCATCCGCCAGACAAAACCGGGAGTTCGATCGGCGCGGTCGTTCACCGGATCCAAGGCCGCCATAAAGTCAGCCAGCAGCGGCGCGTCCAGAGGCTCCCGCGCCACAGCAATATTCACCTGCGCCAGGTTGTGTGATCGCATTCCCGCACGGTATCTGCTTGAGACGGCGACAGCGCTCGCCATCCCACCAGCGGATCGCCTTACAATATGGTGGTTACGACGAGGCCGAGCACCCCGGCGGTGTCGCTGTCGCTTACCTTAATGATCGCCCGGGATGAGTTTGATCCTTCGCCGGGGCCGCGCGAACAGGGTTCGGGCGGCGGGCTTTGAGGTTGGCGACGTCACTGCGAGACCCGGGCGTCGAATAGCTTCAGCAGGAGACGGTGAAGCGCGGCGCGGTCGGTGGCGCTCAGTCCGCGAAACATTTCGTCCTCGATCGTGGTTCCGGCGTGTCGGAGCTCGGCGACGGTCGCCTTGCCTTTGGTGGTCAGTGAGATGCGGTGCTTGCGCCGGTCGCGCGGGTCGGGCCGGCGTTGCAGGAGGCCTCGCTGGCTAAGGCCGTCGATCACGCCGACCGCGTTTCGCGCATCGACGCCGATCATCGTGGCAAGGCGGTGCTGGTGGGCCTCCCCGAGGTGCTCTAGTGTGGTCAGGACGCCGAAGTGATGTGGTGTGAGATCACGCTCGGCCAGCATCCGCGCCCACAGGCCGCGTGACTCGCCGCCAAGCCGCGCTAGCAGATACCCCGGGTTCAGGCGAAGCGCGTCGGCCACGATCGAGTCGCTCGCTTTCGGATGATCCACGCGCGGTGGATTTTCGCATTGCCGTTGCTGTTGGACGTCATCCATGATAGTCATGTTATACGATCAACATTAGAGATGTCTTTACTCTCGACAGAACGGAAACGTGCGTCATGCGCCTCAATCACCTCAACCTCACCGTTACCGACGTCAGCGCCGCCAAGAGCTTCCTGCAGAAATACTTCGGACTGACGACGGAGTCCAAAGCCCCTGACGACGAGCGTTTCTGCCTGCTGCGCGACGACAACGACATGGCGATCGCGCTCATGCGCGGCGCCCCCAACGCCGAAGTCAGCTACCCCGGCACCTTCCACATCGGCTTTGTCCAGCCCAACGACCAGGCTGTCGACGCCATCAACCAACGCCTGGTCAAGGACGGCTACGACGTCGCACCCGCCCGACGCTTCCACGGAAGCTGGACCTTCTACCTGACCGCCCCCGGCGGCTTCGCCGTCGAGGTCATGGCATAAGCCCCCCGCCCATGCCGTCGGCTCGGGACCCGTTTAGAGCGTTGTACCCGTGTCGAGGCGGGCGACGGCGTCGGGGTCGTGCGTCGGCAGGTAGATCGTCGGGTGATCTGTGGCGTGGGTGAGGATGCGGTCGATCGTCTGCACTTGCATGTCGGGGTCGGGCGTGATCGCGTCCGGCCGCCGCGCGTGTAATAGCGCGAGCGTGTCGGTCGCATCGCCGGCGAGCAGGACGTGCCGACCGTCGTCGTCGACGGCGATAACGGACGTGTGACCGCGGGTGTGCCCAGGGGTCGAGACCGAAAGGACCCGGCCGGCAACAACGTCGAGGCGGCCTGCCACCACCCGGAATAGCTGCTCCCGAATCCCATCAGAGCATCCCATGCCGGATACTCACGGTCATGAGATTTCGCACTACGATCGAACTGGGCGGCAAGACCGCGACCGGCCTACAGGTCCCCGACGACATCGTCGCTAACCTCGGCTCAGGGAAACGGCCGGCAGTTCGTGTCGCGGTAGGCGGGCACACCTATCAGACGACCGTCGCGACGATGGGCGGAAGGTTCATGGTGCCGCTCAGCGCCGAGCATCGCGCTGGGGCCGGAGTCGCCGCCGGCGACCAGGTGGAGGTCGACATCCAGCTCGATACCGCGCCGCGTGAGATTCTCGTGCCGCCGGATCTGGGCGAGGAGCTCGCGTCTGACAATACGGCACAAGACTTCTTTGAGAGGCTGTCCTATACCCATAAAAAGGAGTGGGTGCGTTGGGTCGAGGAGGCCAAGAAGCCCGAGACCCGCCGCACACGGATCGCCAAGACGATGGCGGCCCTCAGCGCAGGCAAACGCACCCGCTGAACGGTCAGCCCGGGAAAGCTCAACACCGAGGATGCTCTGCCGGCTGAGCGATCGGCAACCGGATACCCGCTTCGCGCCTAACCCGCGCATCACGACTCAGTCGACGGCTTCCCTCCAATGCGCGGAAACTTGGCACGCCCCGGTCCGAGGGCTAGCAGCCTCGCTGCCAACGATCGCGGCAAAGCAGAAGTCCGCAGCGCCGAGCGCTGGCTGCTCCTCGGGGTGACGGAGAAGAGTCGAGCATCCTCCGAAGCGGCTCGCGGAGCACCTCGAAGCGGTCGTCCTGATCGCTGTTGTCCGCGCGGCGGCGGATCGCAGCATGGGTGGCCCGCTCCTCGGATTCGGACAGGGGCGCAACGCTCGCAAATAGGAGTTTGATTTTCCGGCACGTATCGATGTTGGTCCGACGGGCCTGCTCGCCCCGGGGCCGCGGCCTTAAATGAAGTCGTTGCCTGTCAGCACGTACACAAAGGGAACAAACGGGACAATCGCGGCGACAGCCCAGGTGAGCTTGGCGATCAGCCCGAGGTCCCCGCGGGTCAGGAGATCGATCCAAATGAGCACGACTGCCACCGGATGAAGGATGCACAGCACAAATTCGACAAGTTTCTTCACGTAAACTCCCTTTCCCGGCGGGTCTCCTGCCGCCGAACCTCCGCTGGGAACACCCGCGCGGCGAAGACGCCAGGCGAGCGATCCGGGTCTTTGGGAACTTCCGGCTCCCCTAGCTAGGAAGCGTAGTGGGAGTGGCTTGTCGACGCTCCCGGGCGCGTTCCATTCTCGCTGAGCATTCGGCCTTTGCGACCGTAGGACCGCAGGCGACGAGTCCCGCCTGCCACGACGGCGCATCCTCAGCGGCACGCTCGGGGCCTGCGAAGAGACGGCACCCGTTCCGGGCGCCTTTGCGCCCGCAAGACACCTCCTTCGTCGCCATACCAGGTCTGTGAAGGCGGCTTCCGTTCGGTCGAGACCAGCGCGGGAGCGGGGGCGGACTTGCGGTGGTCGCCATTGTGCCTCCGGTCACGTTTTGTCCAAAACGTGACCGTATGGCGGCACCCAGACGGCGTCTGCAACTTCGTGCGACGCCGGGCTTGCGGCGGACCCTGAGCTATCGCGCCTGGAGGCCGGATGGCGCTACCGCTCCGGGTCCTACCGAAACGGGCTGCTGGCGCGAACCAGTGCTCGGCAGCGTTGGTGCTGAGCACGCCGGTGTTGGAGTCGATGAAGAGCCGCCGTCCCAGCGTCGAGATCCCCACCGCCTCGGCGTGGTTTGTGCCGTCGCTGTAGAAGCCGATCGTTCCCGGTGGCGGTGAGGCGTCGGGCGAGACGAGCGCAACCAGCCGCAGCAGGCGGCTGAGTCCAAATCCGGCGGCGAATTGGCCGGCGGGCGGGAAATGTCCATCCGTGCGGTGCTGCGCGGCCCCGATCGCTACCTCCAGTACCACGAAGATCGTCGAGGTAACACGATCGTCGTCTAGGAACGCGGCACCCTTCTGGGTCAGCGCGATCGAGTCAAGCGTGGGGCCCGGCACCTGGCCGGCGCTTATGCTGCGGCGGGTGATGGTCAGGCGCACGCGGCCGATGTCGCAAAAGTCGGCGTGGCGATCGAGCAGCGTGTGGTAGGTGGCCCGTCCATCTGGTCCGAGGCTGCTCTCGGCAGCCCCCGAGGAGCCATGCTGCGAGAACCCCTGGACTGACTTGCCGAGCGTCGTGCAGGTCGCGTCCAGCGCATAGCCGCCGTGCATCAGTCGCGCGAACCGCTTGCGGCCCTGTCCGGTCAGCGCGACCGAGAACTGACCATGGCCCAGGCGCACGATTCGCATGTAGCGTGTCGAGCCGGTGTGCAGTGGCGGTACCGCGCCCGCCGCAGGCGCGGCGAGCAGCAGCGCAGTCAGCACGATTAAGCACAAAGTCCGGAGTGAGCGGCCCGCGGCCATGCACGGCCAAAGTAGCTCGTATTTACGATTCTTTGAGCCCCGCTCCGGCGAGGCTCGGCGACCGCATCTGCGCGTTGAGTCACGGTTTGCTCACAACGCGATCGCGTTGCTGGTCAGGCGGCGTCGCCGGCGCAAACATGACTCGGCTCGGCGGCCCGAGAGACCACTGGGCCGACGACCCGCAACCGGCTCGGCTCCGGCCTCACAGACTTCCGCAAAGTCGCCCAACCGGCCACGAGCGGCCGACTCCCGCTTGGAGCATGGCCTAACGTAAAGCGGCAGCGTCGGTCCGCGTGCCGACGTCCAATCGGGGCCGGATCTTCGTGCGTGCGGCAGCCTCGAGGGTACCGAGATGTCTACTGCTCAGCCAGATCAGCCGCTTGTGCGCGCCGCAACGCGCCGCTCCTCAAGCTCGCGGCCTGGTCGCACCTGAAAGTTGAAAGTCGCGAATCACAATTGGGAGTGTCCGGCTTCCGGGGTTAGGATCCACGAGGCGGAGCAACTGTGGGACGAGAGCTTGACCAATGTCGACGCGTGCCTCTGACCGGGGTCGGTCTGAGGCGACGTGAGTGTGGCGATCGGCGCGATGAACCAGTCCGAAGCGATCAGGAGAGAGAGAGATGAGCAACACGACGATTGATCCGACGTTCTACCGTTCGGCTGCTGACGCGGCGGCGGCACCGGTTGAAGAGCTCGCGTACGTGGTGACGTTTGATCGCGAGAACCGGCTGGCTGATGCGATGAGTGTTGTGGATGTCAACCCGGCGTCAGACGCCTACGGGCAGGTGGTGGGGTGGACCGAGGTCGGGGTCGGCGAGGAGTTGCATCATTTCGGCTGGAATGCGTGCAGTAGCGCGCTCAAGCACGAAGGTCACAATATGGAGGGGCTGGCCCGTCGGTATCTG